>CAZKEG010000129.1:0-4450 GCA_964551715.1 uncultured Thermodesulfobacteriota bacterium | reverse complement strand
TTCATCCCCACCCCCTCCAAGTCCTCCGCCCAGAAACCCCCATCAAACTCATTTGTTCCTTTGAACAGAAGGTGAAACTGATCGAAGCCGCCGGGCTTGATTATCTCTTGGTCCTTGACTTTACCCTGGAGTTGGCCAGTCTTGAGGCCGAGGAGTTCGTAGAAGACGTCTTGGTCAAGGGCTTGGGGGTCAAGGAGTTGATTGTCGGTTATGATTATCGCTTCGGCCGAAAACGCCGCGGAGATACCGAGTTATTAAAAATCTTGGGCAAGAGATTTGGCTTTGAAGTAGTGGTCATCCCACCCCAGAAAGTAAATGGCCTTACGGTAAGTAGTTCTCTGGTGCGGGAGTTGGTCAGTGAAGGGGATGTGGCCACGGTGGCCAAACTCTTGGGTCGACCCTATCAGATCTGCGGTCAGGTGGTGCCTGGCCATGGTCGCGGGCGAAAGCTTTTGGGTTTTCCCACGGCCAATCTCAAGCTCTCCACCGAAAAACTCACTCCCAAGACCGGGGTCTATGCCGTAGAGGTCTTACTTGATGGCCAAAAACTTTTGGGGGTCATGAACCTCGGGTTTAATCCCACCTTTGGAGACGGGTTTCTCTCTGCTGAGGTCCATATATTTAATTTTCAAGATGAGCTTTATGGACGCTGGATTTGCATCAATCTTATTGAACGTCTGCGTGATGAGATGAAATTTGCCTCTCCGGAGGATTTGGCCGCTCAGATCACCAAAGATTGCCAAAAGGCACGGGAGATCCTGGCCAAAAGGACATGAAACAGGCGGATGTAACCATCATTGGTGGGGGATTGGCCGGGAGTGAAGCAGCCTGGCAACTCGCTTGCCGGGGATTTTCGGTCTGCCTTTATGAAATGCGTCCGAAAAAGCTAACCCCTGCCCATAAAACCGGTCTCTTGGCCGAACTGGTCTGTTCTAATTCCCTGCGTTCCAAAGAATTGACCAACGCCGTGGGGCTTCTCAAAGAGGAGATGCGGAGACTTCGCTCTCTGATCATGGAGGCGGCGCTGGCCAGCGAAGTACCGGCGGGAAAGGCCCTGGCCGTGGATCGAGAAAAGTTTGCCACCTATGTTACGGAAAAGATTACTTCGCGTCCGGAGATCGAGATCCGAAACGAAGAGGTCCGTAAGATCCCAGAAGAAGGGATCATTATTGTGGCCACTGGTCCATTAACTTCTGAGGCCTTGGCCGAAGACCTCAAACGCTATACCGGTGAGGATTACTTCCACTTTTATGATGCCATAGCCCCCATTGTCTATGCCGATTCTATTGATTGGGACAAGGTCTTTAAGGCTGATCGTTATAGTGAGGAGGAAGGGGCCTATGTCAACTGTCCCTTAAGCGAAGAGGAATATTACCACTTGGTAGAGGAATTACTTGCCGCAGAGAAGGTGCCCTTTAAAGAATTCGAAAAACCGCGCTATTTTGAAGGCTGTCTGCCCATTGAGGTCATGGCTGAACGAGGGAAAGACACCTTGCGCTATGGGCCTTTAAAGCCTGTGGGCCTGGTGGACCCACGCACCGGTAAACAACCCTTTGCCGTGGTGCAACTGCGTCCAGAAAACCGAGAAGGGACGCTTTATAACCTAGTTGGCTTCCAGACCAAGCTTAAGTATTCAGAGCAAGAACGGGTCTTTCGCCTGATCCCCGGGCTTGAGAAGGCGGAGTTTGCCCGTTTTGGTTCGGTACATCGCAATTCTTTCGTCTGTGCCCCGAAAGTCTTGGAGAAGACCCTTCAGCTCAAACGGGAGCCGCGCATCTTTCTAGCTGGGCAGATCACCGGGGTGGAGGGTTATGTGGAATCCACGGCCATGGGGCTTTTGGCCGGGCTTAATGCCGGGCGCCTCAAACGCGGTCACGAACTCTTAATACCTCCGCGCACCACCGCCCACGGGGCCTTGGTCCATTACATCACCGAGGCTGATCCCAAACATTTTCAACCGATGAACATCAATTGGGGGCTTTTTCCTCCGCTTGAGATGCCACCTAAGAAGCGCAAACGTCTGCCCAAGAGGGAACGCTATCGCCTGATGGCTGAACGGGCCCTGCGAGATCTTGAGGCCTGGAAGCAAGAAAAACGGGTTTTAGATAATTCTTTTAGCTGGTAAACTAACAAATTATGTTTAGACGTCGTTGTCCCTATTGCCACGAAAAGATCCAGCGCGAGGCAAGAGTCTGTCGTTTTTGTGGCCGTGAGATCGAGCCCCTCCCCTCCTTTGGTGGGACGCCGTGGGTATGGCTCTTCTTCGGATTTGTGGGGGCCTTTTTAGGGGCCGGGGCCATGATAGGGTATCAAGTCTTGAAGGAAAGACGTATCTGGTCTGGCCAGGAAAAGCTTTCCCTTCCTTCAAAGACTTCTCGTGAATTGGAAGAACAACTCATGGATTTTTAGTCGGTGGTCAAACTTGCTCAGCCAGTCAAATCTTTGTAGCTTTAAATCAAGATTAGCAAGAAGGGAGTAGTTAGGATGAGAGTAAGTGTGGAAGATGTCAGCACCGTCCAGAAAAAGTTAAACGTGGAATTACCGCCGGAAGTGGTGGCCAAAGAGATCGATCGGGCCTGCCAAAAATTGGGTCGAGAGGTCTCGGTCAAAGGCTTTCGTAAGGGAAAGGTACCTAAAGCGGTCTTGAGGCGCCTTTTTAAGGAGCACATCGAGGAACGGGTCATTGAGGCCTTGATCCAGGAATCTCTGCCCAAGGCCATTGAAGAGAGCAAACTGGCCCCTATCGTTAGGCCGGTTATTGAGCGTCATGATGAGCTTCGAGACAAAGAGAGCTTTTCTTACACAGCCCTGGTCGATGTCCGTCCGGAGTTTGAAATAAGGCCCGAGGATTACAAAGGCCTTGAAATAGAACCCCTTCCCACTGAGGTCACCGAAGAAGAGATCGAGCGGCATCTCAAGGCCATTCAGATGACCTTTGCCGACCTCAAGCCGGCGGAAAAGGGTCACAAGATCGAACTAAATGACATAGCCATTCTCTCTTTTAAGTCCTTTATTAATGATGAGCCTGTCCCTGGACATGAGGCTGAGGCCCTGTATGTCGATGTAGGTACAGGAGAGTTTAACGCCACCATTGAGGACAAACTGATCGGTCATCAGGCCGGAGATAGTCTTGAGGTGGAAGTGACTTATCCCGAAGATTCACTCAATGCCCAACTGGCAGGGAATACGGTGCTTTACAAGATCTTTGTCCGCGAGGTCTATGTAAGGGACCTTAAACCCCTTGACGATGAGTTCATCAAGAAGATGAACCTGGGATTTGAGTCCCTTGAGCACCTTAAAGAGAGGATCAGGCGGAGGCTTGAAGAAGAGAAGAAGAAAAAGGCGGAAGAATTTGCCAAAGAGCAGATTTTGGCTCAATTACGGGAGAAGGTCCAGTTTGAGATCCCGGAACGTTTTATCGAATATAAGATAGCCCGTATGATCGAACAAATGCGATTAAGCCTAGAAGAAAAGGGGCACACCTTTGAGTCTGCCGGGATTTCGGTGGCCAAGCTTCAAGAAAGACTTCGTCCCCTAGCTGAGCAACAGGCCAAAGAGGACCTCATCCTAGAAAAGATTGCCGAATTGGAAAATATCTCCCTTGATGCGGAAGAACTCCAAGAAAAGGCTGCGGCCCTGGCCAAGGCCAGCCGAGCCAGTTTAGACGAGGCCAGAGGGATTATCATGACCTCGGTGGTCCCTAAGCTATTGGCGGAGAAGACATTGCAGTTGTTACTTTCCGAGGCTAAATTTAAAGATACTCAAGAACAACAAGCTAAATCTGAAGATACCGAAGAGTCTGAGGGAGAGAAGATCTTTTCAGAAAAGGTTTTCGAATCTGCTAAAGAATCCGAGGAGAGTAAGGCGTAATGTACATACCTATTGTCATCGAACAAACGGCTCGTGGTGAACGGGCTTATGATATTTATTCTCGGCTCCTGAGAGAACGAATCATCTTTGTAGGGATGCCGGTAGATGATCATGTGGCCAATTTGGTCATTGCCCAGCTCCTGTTCCTGGAGGCAGAAGATCCAGACCGGGACATCACGCTCTATATCAATTCTCCTGGAGGGATAGTGACAGCCGGGCTCGCCATTTACGATACGATGCAGTACATCAAGCCGGATGTCTGTACCCTGTGTTTGGGGCAGGCAGCTAGTATGGCGGCGGTGCTTTTGGCCGGAGGGGCCAAGGGTAAGCGCTACGCCCTTCCGCACTCACGGATCATGTTGCACCAACCCATGGGTAGTTTCCAAGGACAGGCCACCGAGGTGGATATTCAGGCCCGGGAGATCCTTCGGTTGAGGGATTTGATTAATAAGATTTTGGTCAAACATACCGGGCAGCCCCTTGAGCGTATCCAACAGGATACAGAGCGAGATTTTTACATGTCCAGCGAGGAGGCCAAAAATTACGGTATCATTGATAAAATATTATACGAACGTCCTGG
>CAZKEG010000128.1:0-4453 GCA_964551715.1 uncultured Thermodesulfobacteriota bacterium | reverse complement strand
CAAAGACCAAGAAGAGGCCCAAAGGATGCTTGAAGGGCTTTCCGGAAGGGCACATTCTTCCAAACTAATTCCTTTTACCTGGGCTATGGCCTCGGCCACAAATTTGACAAAAGCCGGTTCATTACGTTTACCCCGATGAGGTACCGGCGTCAAAAAAGGACAATCTGTTTCCACCATTAGTCGATCTAAAGGGACAAAGCGGACGATGCGGCGGATGTTTTCGGCCTTAGGAAAGGTGACGATCCCGGTAACGGAGATATAACCGCCTAGATCCAGGATCTCTCGAGCTTCTTCCACCGAGCCAGCATAACAATGAAAAACGAACCTTTCCGGGAGCTCTTGTTTAAGGAGGTCCATAATATCAGGAGAAGCGTCTCGAGAGTGGATGACCACCGGAAGTCTCAGTTCCTTGGCTAGAGCTAATTGGCGCAGGAAGTGTTCCTGTTGTTGGGCCCGTGGACTATATTCCTTGGCGTAATCAAGACCTATTTCCCCGACAGCGACCATCTTTTGGTCCTGAAGCAAGGCCTTAAGCGTGGCATAGGTCTCCTCGGTGACCTTGCGCACCTCATGGGGGTGTATGCCAGCCGTGGCGTAAAGGCCCTGGTATTGATAGGCCAATTCCAAGGCCCGAATGGAAGTTTTCAAATCGATGCCGACGTTGATAATCTTTGAGACCCCAGCCTCTTTGGCCCGTTGGATCACTTCTTCCAGATCTTTCTTGTAAGAATCGGTGAGATTTAGATGGGCATGGGTATCGATGAGTTCGATCATGGGCGAAAAGATAACGAAGCCTCAGTCTTTGAACAAGTCATTTTAGGCGTTTAAGCAAGAAACAAAGGCCAAAGATGAATCCGCCGAGGAGGATAATAGAGCCTGAGGCCGGGAGGTTAAAAAGACCAGCAATGATAAGTCCGCCGCAGACACTAAAGAGGGCCAGGATGGCAGAGACCACGCTTGTCTGACGGAAGGTATTACAAAGCTGAAGGGCCGCAGCCCCTGGAAGGACCAGGAGGGCGGAGATAAGGAGCAGCCCTACCACCTTCATGCCGATGACCACGGTGATGGCAGTGAGCAAGGCCAGGAGGGCGTCGAGTTTGGCCACCGGAAGCCCACTAGCCTTGGCACTTTCTTCATCAAAGGTGACGAAGATTAGTTCATGATAAAAAAGGATAAGGCTCAGGAGGACGGCTAAAGAAAGAACTACCGAGCCATAGAGTTCAAAACGCCCTACAGCCAAGATATTACCAAAGAGAAAGCTCAGAAGATTGACGTTAAAACTGCGCCCCAGGGTGGCCAGGATGACACCGATGGCGATACCCAGGCTTGAGAGGATGGCAATGGCCGTGTCCCCGTAAAGCCCAGCCCTTTCTCGGACCTCTAAGATGAGAAAGGCGGCTAAGGTCGAGACCGCCAGGGCCACGGGGAAGGGACTTACATGGAAGAAGAGCCCTAGGGCTACCCCGGCAAAGGCAGTGTGGGTTAGGCCGTGCCCAAGCATGGCGTCCTTACGCAGAATAAGAAAGAGCCCTAAGAGCGAGGCCGAGCAAGCGAGAAGCGCTCCGGCCAGGAAGGCCCGTTGGAAAAAGTGATATGTAAAGAGCTCTAACATTTTTAGTGTCGATGGATGACCAAATGATGGTCACCGATAATTTCCATAAGCCTTGGTGAAGAACAAAATTCTTCGTGAGTACCATGATAGATCAGACGCCGGTTGAGACAGGCCACTTGTCTCACATGACGGTTGACGATACCGATGTCATGAGTGACGATGACGATGGTCAGCCCTCGTTGGTTCAAATCGGCCAGCATATCGTAGAAACGTTCCTGGGTAGCGGCATCGACCCCGGTGGTCGGCTCATCAAGGAGTAGGATTTCCGGTTCACTGACGATGGCCCGGGCGATGAAGACACGCTGTTGTTGACCACCGGAGAGCTGAGAGATGCGTCGATTCAAGTAATCTTCCATTTTTACCTCGCGCAAGGCCTTGAGCACCGCTTCTTCGTCTTCATCGTTTAAGAAGCGGGGAAACTTTTTGCGCGAAAGACGCCCCATCTCTACTACTTCTTTGACCGAAACGGGAAAGACCGGGTCCACATGATAAGTAGCCCTTTGAGGCACATAACCGATGCGCCACCACTCTTTGAAATGGGAGACCTCTTGGCCAAAGAGATAGATATGGCCGCGTTTGGGTCTCAGGAGGCCGAGGATAAGACGGAGGAGGGTAGATTTCCCCGAGCCATTCGGTCCCAAGATGGCCAGGAAGTCACCGGCACGGACCTCAAGGTTTATATCTTCCAGGACCAGTTGGTCATGATAGGCAAAGTAGAGATTTTGGATGCTGATCAAGGAAGACATGGCTAAGAAAATAAGTATGAAAGGAATTTGTAGATAAGCCTAGCGGCCAAGAACTCGGATCGGTGATCATGGGCCAAAGGAAGAAGTTCTACCACATCAAAACCTATTACCTTGGTCTCACGGGCTATAACGCGAAGTATTTCTAACAAGTCATACCACTTAAGCCCTCCGGGTTCAGGTGTGCCTACTCCGGGAACCTCTGAAGGATCAAGGCCGTCAAGGTCTATGCTGACATAAAGGGGTCTTTCCCCCGCGGATCGAGCTATCTCTTCGGCAACGGCCTTGGGTTTAGTTACCACCTCACGGGCCCAATAGAGACGCAATCCTTTTTCTTCTATAAAATCGGCTTCTTCTTTAGAAAGAGAACGAATACCCACTGGGAAGATCTCTAGACCAAGTTCTAGGGCCCGGCGCATGACACAGGCATGACTCAAGAGACAATCTTGGTAGCAAAAACGAAGATCAGCATGGGCGTCGATCTGAAGGAGACAAAGATCGGGATGTTTGTCTTTTAAGAGTTTAATCGCCGCCAAACTGACCGTATGCTCCCCTCCGAGTAATACCGGGAAGAGCCCTCGATCTAGATAGGGTTTGATTATCTTTTCCAGGGCCATCAAGGCCTTCCCTGGCTCCACTGGTAGATCCGGTTCGGCAAGGGTTAAGAAGCCTTTATGGCGATAAATCTCGGTTTTAGTCTCTTCATCGTAAAATTCAAGGTATCGACTGGCCTCAAGGATCCGCCTGGGGCCTTCTCTGGTTCCGGCCTTATAAGAGGTGGTGGCGTCATAAGGGGCCGGGATGAAGACCACCTCGGCTGTTTCCGGGTTCTCGGGCAACCCTAAAAAGGTAAAGTTATACATAAGTAATCCATATTATCATTGAACCATGATTTTTCTCTCAAAGAGGGGAAAGGGGGCCCGAAGCCCCCGTGATTACATGGTCAATTGGTTGCGTTCAGCACGGATAAAACGTTCCACGGTACGGATAGAACGGGGAAATTCGTGTCCACGGTCAAGGACTTTGATCTCGCTCTTCTTGACCTCAAAGATCCTGGTAATATCCTGAATGGCCTTGTCCACATCAAAAGGCTTACAGGAAAAGAGGTCGAGGCTCATATAGAGTTTTTCTGGGAAAGTGTGGATGCTGATATGGCTTTCGGCGATGATCACGAACCCCGAAATCCCCCAATCTTCCGGAATCGGAGCATGATACTTAAAGACATACGGCGGCATAATCTTGGTCATTTCGATTTCCGCCGGGTAATTACTCAGGAAATCATAGATAAAATCGATATCCATCAACTTTTCCCGATTGCACCCATAGCCATCCAGAATCAAGTGCTGTCCAAAACCGTACTCAATCTTTTCCATGGCCGTCCCTCCTTTGTTTTTTAGAAGGTGGGTGGAGAAACCACCCACAGGATTTGGGCCATGGTGCGCCCCACGTTCTCCACGAAATGGCGCCGGTCGGCCCGAAAATAAAAACAATCACCCTTTCGCAGTTTTTGGACTTCTGTTTCTAGCCAAAGCGCAATGTAACCTTTCATTACGAACCCAAACTCTTCGCCCTCGTGGGGCGCATCTGGGGGCGTCTTCTCTCCGGGCTCCAAGGTAACTAGGACCGGTTCCATGATCCGCCGACCTGAGCCCGGGACGAGGAATTCAATCCCGCGCCCCTCTATCTTTTGGCGATCTCTTTTGCGAAAGACCACCCGCTCCTGACCATCTTCCTTGA
Source organism: uncultured Thermodesulfobacteriota bacterium (assembly GCA_964551715.1). GTDB lineage: Bacteria > Desulfobacterota > Thermodesulfobacteria > Thermodesulfobacteriales > Thermodesulfatatoraceae > CAZKEG01. Next base: position 361 of record CAZKEG010000128.1, on the reverse strand, counting down.
AGAAGGTGGCCAGGTCTGTGCCCAACACGTCCAAAATATCCTTCAAAGTAATGATTGAAGGATAAGTTAAGTCCCGCTCAAGCTGCGAAATATAGCCCTTGGTCAACCCAGCCCGACTAGCCAGTTCTTCCTGCGTCAAATCATTGGCGACACGCAATTTCCGCAGCTTATCGCCGATCTTTAGCATCTTTTATCTAACAAAATATGGCCAGACTTTTTACCTGGCCATTGATTACCGTCCTTAAACTAAAAGTTTAGTTATGGTGCGGCGGTGATATAAAAGCTTTAACGGAATTTGTCAAGACCTAATGAAGGGGCAACTCTCCTCGGTATCTCCCTCCGACACTTCCTGCGCCTCAAA
>CAZKEG010000127.1:0-4464 GCA_964551715.1 uncultured Thermodesulfobacteriota bacterium | reverse complement strand
AAGGGTTTGCGGGAAAGGCGCTCTTTGAGGATCTTGGCACTCGATTTGGTATCATTGGCCTGGTCGTAGGCTTCGACTTGGCTCAGCCCGAGCTCTTTGGCGATTTGAACCAAATAAGAGGCCCCGGCCCCCTTGGGCCAACCCCCACCCACGATGATAAGGGGAAGCCCTTCTCTTTTGGCCAATAAAATGGCCGCGAGAAGCCTCTTTGAGGTTTCAAGCCCTGGTCTTTCTTGAAGAGAAAGTTGGGGGAGGTTGGCCACGTAGGCTGGCAAGAGCACGATGGCCTGGGCCCTGGCGATCTCTTTGTTCGAGGGAGCAGGATATTTTTTTTCTAGAGGCCGCAGCATGGCCCCTGGGAGCCAAGGGGTGGAGAAGGCGTAAAAGAGGACGAATCCTACTGCCAAGAAAAAGCGCGTCTGACTACGGCGATAGCGCGAGAAGCTAACGATAAAGGCCAGGAACAAAAAGAAAAAAACGATCCCAGAAGGATAGAAGATAACTTCTAAGAATTTTTTGGCTGCAAAGGGGAGATCCATAGGAAGGAAATATAATTGGCGGGGCCGACGAGATTTGAACTCGCGACCTCCGGCGTGACAGGCCGGCGTTCTAACCGGGCTGAACTACGGCCCCGCACTCTTATCTCTCGGCCTTGGTGGGCGGAACAGGATTTGAACCTGTGACCCCCGGCTTGTAAGGCCGATGCTCTCCCGCTGAGCTATCCGCCCAAAGCGGAAGTAAAATTAACCTTCAGCCCCTTTTCTGTCAAGTTCAATGAGCCCGGATCTCGTCGCCGCTTTCCACTTTGCCAAAAAGGCTAAACGGCGGCACATCTCGAAAGAGCTTGTCCGGAGATTCGAGATCAAGGGCAAGCTTTAAGACTTCATCCATGTGGTCGACCAAAACAATATCCAAATCCTTGAGGATCTTGGCCGGTATTTCTTTGAGATCTTTTTCGTTTTCTTTGGGAATGATCACGGTCTCTATATTGCCCCGACGAGCGGCCAGGAGTTTCTCCTTAAGACCACCGATGGGCAATACTCGGCCCCTCAAGGTGATCTCCCCGGTCATAGCCACGGTGCTCTTTACCGGGATCTTTAACAGGGCTGAAACAATGGCTGTGGCCATCGTGATCCCGGCACTCGGGCCGTCTTTGGGGATGGCCCCTTCGGGCACGTGCACATGGATATCTATGCGCTGATAAAAATCCGGCGGAAGGCCTAATTGGTGCGCCCGTGAACGCACGTAACTCATGGCCGCCTGGACCGATTCCTGCATCACCTCACCGAGCTTTCCGGTGATAAGGAGCTTGCCCTTACCCGGCATGATTACTGCTTCGATCTGAAGGAGCGCTCCACCAGTCTCCGTCCAGGCTAGACCAGTGGCCATACCGATCTCGTTTGACTTTTCAGCCATGCCGTAACGATATCGCGGCACCCCAAGGAATTTGGGTATCTTGCTTACCGCAACTTTGGTCGGTTTGAAGGCCTTGGGATCACGGGCTACTTCTTTGGCAATCTTCCGACAAATAGTGGCGATCTCCCGCTCTAGATTCCGCACTCCGGCCTCACGAGTATATCGCCTGATGATCTCCAAGATGGCTCGATCCGAAAATTTGACTTGTTCAGGCTTTAGTCCATGGGCCTCAAGCTGCCTCGGGATCAGATAACCCTTGGCGATCTCGAGCTTTTCTTCCTCGGTATAACCCGGGATCTCGATGATCTCCATTCGATCAAGGAGCGGAATCGGAATGGTGTGCAAGGCGTTAGCCGTGGTAATGAAGAGCACATTGGAAAGATCATAAGCCAGTTCTAAATAGTGATCCTGAAAGGCACAATTCTGCTCTGGGTCTAAGACTTCGAGTAAGGCCGCTGCCGGGTCTCCACGAAAATCAGTCCCGATCTTGTCTACTTCGTCTAGACAAAAGACTGGATTTATGGTCCCGGCTTTACGCATACCTTGGATGATCTTTCCTGGAAGAGCCCCGATATAAGTGCGTCGATGACCGCGAATCTCGGCCTCATCCCGCACCCCACCGAGGGAAATACGCACAAAATGCCGCCCCATGGCCCTGGCCACCGAACGGGCAAGCGAGGTCTTACCCACTCCCGGAGGGCCTACCAAGCAGAGGATCGGTCCCTTGATCTTCTTGACCAATTTCTGGACCGCCAGGTGTTCAAGGATACGCTGTTTGGGCTTTTCTAAGCCGTAATGATCCGCCTCAAGGATGGCCTCCGCCTCCTCGATGTCGATCTTGTCCTGGGTGCGCTCGTACCACGGGAGGCTCAAGATCCAGTCGATATAATTGCGCACCACCGTGGCCTCGGCAGACATGGGCGACATCATCTGCAGCTTCTTAAACTCCTGGCGTACCTTGGCCGCTGCCTCCCGAGGGAGCCGTTTCTTCTTAATGCGTTTTTCAAGCTCAGCCAGATCACCACGACCATCCTCCCGCTCTCCCATCTCCTTCTGGATAGCGCGCATCTGTTCGTTCAAGTAATAATCCCGCTGGGTCTTTTCCATCTGCTTCTTGACCCGCTCCTTGATGCGTTGCTCAAGCCTGGTCACCTCCATCTCGCCTCGGAGGTAGCCATAGACCAACTCCAAGCGCTTGTTCACGTTAGTCATCTCAAGGAGCCGCTGCTTCTGGGGAAGCTTCAGGTTCAAGACCGCGGCGATATGATCGGAAAGACGGGCTGGATCACGCAGATTCAAGATAGAAGAAACCGCCTCAGGCGGGATCTTCTTATTGATCTTGGTGTATTCTTCGAAGGCCTGATGGCAGAGTCTGACCAAGGCCTCGATCTCCGGCCCAGCCTCGACCAGCTCGGCCTTGGGCTCTACCTGGACCATAAAGAAGTTATATCCCGAAACAAACTTGACGATTCGAGCCCGCTGTTTGCCTTCGATCAAGGCCTTCACCGTGCCGTCTGGCAAGCGCAAGATCTGGATAATGGTCCCAATGGTGCCGATACGGTAGATATCTTTCTCGTCCGGATCGTCGAGTTGAGCATCTTTTTGGGCGGCTAGAAAGATCTCCTTGCCGCTGGCCATGGCGTGTTCAATGGCCATAATGCTCTTTTCCCGCCCGATGAAAAGCGGCACCAGGCGGTGTGGAAAAAGGACAATGTCTCTAAGGGGCAACAGGGGTAAAATGATTTGGTCTTTTTCCTTCTCCATAATTCTCCTTAGGCCTCTTGGGCCTGAGATTCATAGATAATAATGGGTTTTTCATGCCTTAAGATGACCTCTTCGGTCACCACACATTCCTTAACCCCCTCAAGGGAGGGTAAGTCATACATAATCTCCAACATGGCCTCTTCCATAATGGCCCGAAGCCCTCGGGCCCCACACTTACGCCGGATAGCCTCCTTAGCTATGGCGTTAAGCGCTCCTTCTGTAAATCTAAGCTTTACGCCATCCATTTCAAATAGTTTTTCGTACTGCTTGACCAAGGCGTTCTTGGGCTCTTTCAAGATGCGCACCAACTCTTCTTCGGTCAACTCATCTAAGGTGGCGATGATCGGTACCCGACCTACGAACTCTGGAATCATACCGAACCGAATCAAGTCTTCGGGTTCCACATGGGAAAGGATCTCGCCTATGGTCATATCTTCGGCCCCTTTGATGTTGGCCCCAAACCCGATAGAACGCTGGCCAAGCTTTTCCTTCACGATGCGTTCCAGACCGACAAAGGCCCCGCCACAGATGAAAAGGATATTTGTCGTATCCACCTTGATGAATTCTTGTTGAGGGTGTTTGCGCCCGCCCTTAGGCGGTACATTAGCGATGGTCCCTTCTAAGATCTTTAAAAGGGCTTGCTGGACCCCTTCTCCAGAGACATCCCGAGTGATGGAGGGGCTATCACTCTTTCGGGCGATCTTGTCAATCTCGTCGATATACACAATACCTCGCTGGGCCAGTTCCACATCATAGTCCGCTGCCTGTAAGAGATTCAAGATGATGTTTTCCACGTCTTCACCTACATAACCCGCTTCGGTAAGGGTGGTGGCATCGGCAATGGTGAAGGGAACGTTTAAAAATTTGGCCAGAGTCTGGGCCAACAAAGTCTTACCGCACCCCGTCGGCCCGATGAGCAGGATATTACTCTTCTGGAGCTCGACCCCGTCGAGATTGATTCGGCTCTCGATACGCTTGTAGTGATTATGTACCGCCACAGAGAGGATCTTTTTCGCCCGATCTTGACCAACGACATACTGGTCTAAGAAGGCCTTTATTTCCGAGGGCTTGGGAATGGACTGCATCCGTTGTGAGCCTTCTTCCCGCTCGTACTCCTCGGCAATGATGTCGTTGCATAGCTCGATACATTCGTCGCATATATAGACCGCCGGGCCGGCAATCAATTTACGGACCTCGTGTTGGCTCTTCCCGCAAAAAGAACAATGAAGATCGCCGCCTCGTGAACTTTTCCTGGGCATTATCCTTCCTCCTTTTTGCCAGGAC
>CAZKEG010000126.1:0-4499 GCA_964551715.1 uncultured Thermodesulfobacteriota bacterium | reverse complement strand
TTGATCGGTTTTACCAAGTCCCTGGCCCGGGAGGTGGCCACCCGTGGGGTGACGGTCAATGCCGTGGCTCCAGGCTATATCGAGACCGACATGACGGCCAAGATCCCGGAAAAGATAAAAGAGGCCCTTATCGCTCAAATTCCTATGGGGCGGGTGGGTAAACCTGAAGAGGTGGCCCCGGCGGTAGTCTTCTTGGCCTCAGAGGAGGCCTCTTATATCACCGGGGCGGTAATCCACGTCAATGGTGGATTGTATATGTAACTTGAAAGAACCTTAAGCCTTCGGTAAAAAGAGTCATCCTGACCATTGACCATCATCCTAATAAGGAGGCTGTTATGTCTATTGAAGAAAAAGTGGTGGATATCATTGTCGAAAAGCTCAATGTCCCGCGGGACAAGGTCAAACCCGAGGCATCCTTTGTTGATGATTTAGGGGCGGACTCACTTGATCTGGTAGAATTAGTCATGGCCATGGAAGAGGCCTTTGGGATGGAGATCTCCGACGAAGAGGCGGAGAAGCTGCGCACGGTAAAAGACGTCATTGATTACGTAAAAGCCCAAAAGGGAGAGGCCTAGTGGATAAGAGAAGGGTCGTTGTTACCGGTCTGGGGGCGGTAACCCCGGTTGGCATAGGGGTCAAGGACTCCTGGGAGGCGCTGGTGGCCGGGCGTTCTGGCATCGGGCCTATTACCAAGTTCGATGCCACTGGTTATGCGAGTCGCGTGGCCGGCGAGGTCAAGGGGTTTAAGCCCGAAGATTTTATGCCCAAAAAACTCGTCTCTCGGGTCGATCTCTTCATCCAGTACGCCATAGCCGCTACCCAGGAGGCCGTGGAAGACGCAGGGCTTTCTGGCCGTTCCCTGGGAGAGTCAGCCGGAGTGATCATCGGTGTCGGCATGGGGGGTGTGGGTACGGTGGAACGCTACACCCCGATTCTTCAGGAGCGCGGTTGGCGCCGAGTAACGCCGTTTTTTATCCCGATGATCATTCCAAACCTTGCCGCTGGCCAGATTGCCATCCTCCACGGGGCCAAAGGTCCTAATGTGGCTATATGTACGGCTTGTGCCGCTGGTAGTCATGCCATCGGTGAGGCCTTAAGGCTTATCCGTGAAGGCCGGGGAGAGATCATGATCTGCGGTGGTACCGAGGGTTTGATCACCCCTCTTACCGTGGCTGGCTTCACGGTCATGAAGGCCCTTTCTACACATTTTAACGATGAACCAGAAAAGGCCAGTCGTCCCTTTGATGCCAAACGAGATGGTTTTGTCATTGCCGAGGGAGCCGGGGTCTTGATCTTGGAGAGCCTGGAACATGCCCTTGAACGCGGGGCCAAGATTTATGCCGAGGTGGTGGGCTATGGCCTCAATGCCGACGCCTATCACATGACCGCTCCTTCTCCGGATGGTGAAGGAGCAGCGGAGTGTATGGAACTGGCCTTACAAGACGCTGGCCTCTCGTACAAAGATATCGATTACGTAAACGCCCATGGGACCAGCACCCCGTTAAACGATGCCGCCGAGACCAAGGCCTTAAAGCAGGTTTTTAAAGAACGGGCCAAAGAGATCCCGGTCTCTTCCACCAAGTCCATGACCGGCCATCTCCTTGGTGGGGCTGGCGGGGTAGAGGCGGTCTTTACGGTAAAGACCATTACCGATGGGATTATCCCCCCAACCATAAATTACGAAGAACCAGATCCAGAATGCGATCTGGATTACGTCCCTAATAAGGCCCGCAAGGCCAAGGTCAGGGTGGCTATGTCGAATTCCTTTGGTTTTGGAGGGACCAACGCCGTCTTGATCTTTAAAGCCTTTGAGGAATAAACATGAAAGTGGCCATCGGTTGTGACCACGCAGGGTTTGAGCTCAAAGAAAAAGTCAAGGATCTTCTTGTCTCTCTCGGTCATGAAGTCCTTGATCTGGGGTGTCATTCCAAGGACTCGGTGGATTATCCGGTTTACGGGGCTAAGGTGGCTCAAACGGTAGCCAAAGGCGAGGCAGAAAGAGGAGTCCTTATCTGTGGGACTGGACTTGGGATGAGTATGGTGGCTAATCGGGTGTCTGGTATCAGGGCGGCCTTGTGTCACGAGCTCTTCACAGCTCGGATGGCTCGTCTGCACAACGATGCCAACATTTTGGTCCTCGGAGGGCGAGTCATCGGGGATATTTTGGCCTTGGAGATGGTCAAGGTCTTTTTGGAGACGCCTTTTGAAGGCGGAAGGCATGAACGCCGGGTCAAGATGATCGACAATGTCTGGAGAAAAGAGGCCTAAGATGCATTTTCTCAAAGAGAAAGATCCTGAAATTTTCAAATTGATCGGCCAAGAGCTTCACCGCCAAAGCGGTCAATTAGAGATGATCGCCTCGGAGAACTTTACCTCCCTAGCGGTTATGGAGGCCGAGGGTTCGGTTCTGATGAACAAATACGCCGAAGGTTATCCTGATCGGCGTTATTACGGTGGTTGTCAATTTGTAGATCGGGTAGAAGAACTGGCGGTGGAGCGGCTCAAGGTCCTTTTCGGGGCGGAGTATGCCAATGTTCAGCCCCATTCAGGGACTCAGGCCAACATGGGCGTCTATTTTGCTGTGCTTGAGCCTGGAGATACTATCCTCTCCATGAACCTGGCCCATGGAGGTCACCTTTCCCACGGGGCCAAGGTCAATTTTTCAGGAAAACTCTACCAAATCGTCCATTACGGCGTGGAAAAAGAGACCGAGACCATCGATTACGACACCGTTCGGGAGCTGGCCCTAAAATACAAACCACGTATGATCGTGGCCGGGGCCAGTGCCTACCCCCGCGTGATCGACTTTGAGGCCTTTTATACCATCGCCCAAGAGGTCGAGGCCTTTCTAATGGTCGATATGGCCCATATTGCCGGCTTGATAGCAGCAGGCATTCATCCCTCACCGGTGCCTTTTGCCGATTTTGTGACCTCTACCACCCACAAGACCCTTCGTGGCCCACGCGGTGGGTTTATCCTGGCCAAGGAACGTTATGCCAAATTGATCGACAAGACTATATTCCCCGGAATTCAGGGTGGCCCACATATGAACATCATCGCTGCTAAGGCCGTTTGTTTCAAAGAGGCCTTAGCCCCTGAGTTTAAGACTTACCAACAGCAAGTGGTGGCCAACGCCAAGGCCTTGGCCGAGGTGCTCAAGGCCCATGGCTTTCGGTTGGTTTCCGGTGGCACAGACAATCACCTGATCCTGGTCGATCTCACCGGCCATGGCCTTACCGGAGCCGAGGCTGAACAAGCCTTAGAGAAGGCCGGGATCACGGTCAACAAAAATGCCATCCCCTTTGATCCCTTACCACCCAAAGTAACCAGTGGTATCCGTATCGGTACCCCGGGAGTGACCACCCGCGGGCTTCGAGAAAAGGAGATCGAGCAAGTGGGTGAGTGGATCGTGGCCGTCTTAAATGATCCTCAAAATGAGGCCTTGCTCAAAGATATTCGTCAAAAGGTGAGCAAGCTTTGCGAAGAATACCCGCTTTATTCTGAATTACAGGCTGAGTTTGGCCCATGAACCGCGCCCCATGGCATGAATATTTCATGCTCCTGGCCAAGATGGTGGCCCTTAGATCCGGTTGTAATTCTCGACCTTCAGGGGCGGTAATTGTGAAGGACAAGCGTATCCTGGCCACTGGTTACAACGGCCCCATGCCTGGGGCCTGGCATTGTACCGACCGCGGTCCTGGCTATTGTTTCCGGCGGGAAAAGGGTATCCCTGACATTGACAAATACAACTTTTGCCGGGCTACCCACGCCGAGGCCAATGCCATCGCCCAAGCGGCGAGATTTGGCATTTCGGTGGAAGGAGCAGATCTTTATTGCACTCTGGCCCCTTGTTATGTCTGTCTCAAGCTTATCGCCTCGGCGGGGATAAAGGCCGTTTACTATGAGTACGACTATGGTAGTCGTGATTTTGAACGCGATGCCTTTTGGAAAGAGGCCATCAAGGAGGCTGGTCTGGTTGAATTTCGACAGATTAAGGTCTCTGAAGAAGTCCTTCGCCAAGTCCAAGAGATCCTCCCCTATCCTACCTCCAAGAGACGGCTCCCACCTACAGAATTCTTGGAAAAATTTGAGGACGGTGAGACCTATCGCTTACCTGCTGCCGAGGTCCTGAAAAACAAGCTTCGTTACCAGACCGGGCTTGATAGCCTTTCTGAAATTCGTTTCATTATCGAACGGGCGACTACGGAAAAGCTCCCCGAGGAAGAAACCTCTTTTTTCCTTGTCGGAGAAAGATCAGGCTTTTCCTCGACGTGCGAGGAGATCTATGAGGCCCTTTCCCGGGATGAAAGAAAAGAATTGGTCCTCAAGATTGATTCCTTAGAAGTCCCAGTAAGTTTTATTCGGGAGGCCGAGGGAGTAAGGCTTTTGGTTCATCTTCCAGCGATAGACCAGAAACACTTTGAAAAGGTCCTTTTCTTCCTTGATTACCTGGCTTACCAGCTATCTCATCGTCTGACCCTTCCTTTTAAACTCGAATT
>CAZKEG010000125.1:0-4520 GCA_964551715.1 uncultured Thermodesulfobacteriota bacterium | reverse complement strand
TGACTTGCCGGCCTGGAAGAGGATTCATCCCTATGTCAAACGGGTAAACCTCGGGACCTCCCTCCTTGAAGGCCGGGTGACCATGCTCTTCTGGACCAAACTTGACCCTCGTGAAGAGGATCTCTACGAGATCCTTGAGGCCTTACCCGTGCTCAAGGCCGTCTTTTACTGGGTCCGAGGGCGAGATCCGGTGGGGCCTTTTCCTAAACTCAAAGACCAAGGGGCCCGGTTCTTTCCGGTACCTAAAGAGATAAACGGCCTCGGTAGGGATCTCGTCTTTCAGGCCAGGCCAGGGGTCTTTGTCCAAAACAACTGGGAGATCAATCTAGCCCTCATCTCTTTGGTCAAAGAACTGGCCGCTCCCGAGGAAAAAGAGGTCCTTGATCTTTATTGCGGCATGGGTAATTTCCTCTTGCCCTTGGTGGTTCAGGCCAAAAGCGGCCTCGGGGTAGATACTGATCATCGGGCCATCGAAGACGGTCTTAAAAATGTTGAGCACTGGGGGCTTTCCAATATCCGCTTAGAGGTCCTTTCCGCGGTCGAGGCCTTGCTTGAATGTCTCAAACACGGAGAGCCTTATCCTATCGTTCTCCTTGACCCTCCTCGTGGAGGCTGTAAAGAATTAGTCCGTTTCTTGCCGGATATCGCTATCGATCGCCTTATCTATGTCTCTTGCGACCCACCCACCCTGGCCCGCGATCTCAAACTCCTGATCCGCCAGGGATACACGGTAAAGAAAATCAAGGCCTTTGATATGTTTCCGCAGACTTTTCATCTGGAAAGCGTAACCTTGTTAGTCCGAACTTAAAAGCGTGATAGTAGCAACTTAATTACTTCAGCGGCAAAATATGTCTAATGGGGACAGGCCTGGGGGCCTGTCCCCATGACGCTTTGTAGACGCTTCGATAATAGAAGATCGCCGAAGTATTATAGGCGTTCAAGACGGGCGTACTTGAGGTGTAAGGTCTTTTCCCCAGCAGAGACGAAACTGACGACAACTTTGTCTATATCCGCCATCCGTTTTACTTGCCCTTCTCCAAAGATCGGATGCCAGACAAGCTCTCCAGGACGAAAGGCGGAAACCTTGTCTTCTCCGGCCTCTTCGGTAAAGCTTGACGGCTCTTCTAACTTTGGTGGTCGCCATTCTTCGAGGTAGTCTTGGGCTACCTCTTGGAGGAAGCGGGAAGGCTTGCTAAAGATGCGGCCTTCTCCTGGAGCATAATAAGTAGCTGAATAGGTGAGGAAGAGATTCTCACGGGCCCTGGTCACCGCTACATAGAAAAGACGCCTTTCTTCTTCTAGATCGTCATCTCGCCCCACGGCATAGCTTGAAGGGAAACGCCCTTCGACCAAAGAGATGACAAATACCGTATGCCACTCAAGGCCTTTGGCCGAGTGCACGGTAGAGAGAATAAGCTTTTCGTCGTTATCCAGGGCCTCGATTTCAGCCACACTGGCCTCCGGGGGCTCAAGGGCCAAGTCAGAAAGGAAGTCTTCAAGGGAGCTATATTTATGGGCGATGGCCTGGAGCTGTTCGAGATCTTTGGCGCGCTTGGGATAATCGTCATAGTAGACCTTGGTCAAAATAGGTTCATAGTATTCGTTAAGCAAAGTAACCCTTTCCTCTGGAGGAAGATCAGCGCGCAAAGTTTCTAACAATTTGACCAGGCGCTTGAGCCCTTTCTCAAAAGAGGGCTTGGTGGGGAATTCCCCCAAGGCCGAGAGCGGATCAGGGCTAGCTTTAATAAAATCCATAATCCTTCGGGAGGTCTTTGGACCGATGCCTTCTACCAAGAGCAGGACTCGATTCCAAGCCAGCATATCGTAAGGGTTCAAAAGGAGCCTCAGGTGGGCCACCATATCTTTGATATGGGCCGTCTCGATCAGCTTTAGGCCCCCGTGCTTGACAAAGGGGATGTTCCTCTTCGCTAGCTCAAGTTCTAGATCGAAAGAATGGTAGGCCGAGCGAAAGAGCACGGCTATTTCATTAAGGGGAACGCCCTCCTCTCTCAATTCTAAAATTCGCTCGGCAATGAAACGGCTCTGATCGGCATCATCCCGGGCCTTGAAAAGGAGGGGCTTTTTACCGCCTTCTCTCTTGGTGTAAAGGCATTTGGTATATTTTTCCTTGGCCCGTTCGATGACAGCGTTGGCCAGATCAAGGATGGGCTGCGTGCTGCGATAGTTCTCCTCAAGCTTGATGATCTTGGTCCCGGGAAAGAGTTTGGGAAACTCAAGGATATTTCTGAAATTGGCCCCGCGAAAGGCATAAATAGACTGGGAATCATCGCCAACGACCATTACATTTCCATGCCCTTCAGCCATGAGGCGGACGATTTCAGCCTGAAGGGCGTTGGTGTCTTGATATTCATCGACCATGATGAACTGAAACCTCTGGGCCACTACCTGGCGCACTTCGGGAAAGTCTTTAAGTACCCGGTACCAATTGACCAAGAGGTCGTCATAATCCATGAGCTGGTGTTCCATCTTGTAGCGGACATAATTTTCAAAAAGCCGGGCCAGGTCTTCTAGATCATCGATGAAGTGGGGATACTCTTCAAGGATAATCTCTTCTAGAGATCGCCTAAGGTTAACCGCTTTGCTGAAGATGTTGGCGATAGTCTCTTTTTTGGGGAAACGCCGGCCCTTCTCCACCAGCCCAAGCCCGGTGCGCAGGAGGTTGATGGCGTCTTCGGCGTCTCCGCGGTCAAGGATGACAAAGTTGCGCTGATACCCCAAAAGATGTCCGAATTCTCGGAGCATGACATTGGCCAGGGAATGAAACGTCCCCCCGGAGACCTGCTCACAACGTTCGTTAAGGAGCAAGGCTGCCCGGCGAAGCATCTCCCGCGCCGCCTTACGGGTAAAGGTAAGCAAGAGGATATTTTCCGGCGGGACACCCTCTTCTACCAGACGGGCCACCCGATAGACTAAGGTCCGCGTCTTGCCGGAACCAGCCCCGGCAATAACTAAAACTGGGCCAAAGAGGGTACGTACCGCCTCAAGCTGCGCCGGGTTAAGGTCTTTAACGTAATTAAGCCGTCTCATAGGTATCTTTAAAGTATCTCATTCTCCTAAAATTGCATCCCACACCCTGAATTTCACCTGTTCCCCAACTTTCACAGAATTTCGCCTGTCCCCAACTTTCAACTTTGCTGAAGGAACTCTATTTGGCGGTTAAAATAAAAGACATGAAAAAGGTCTTTATCCGTACCTTTGGTTGTCAAATGAACGAATACGACTCGAAGCGAATACTCACGCTCCTAAAGGATCAATATATTCTTTGCCCGGAATTGAATGAAGCCGACCTGATCATCGTCAACACCTGTTCCGTAAGGGAAAAGGCTGAACAGAAGGTCTATAGCCTAGTAGGGCGTCTCAAACACCTCAAACGTAAACGACCAGAGGTCATCATTGCTGTGGTCGGGTGTGTGGCCCAACAGGAAGGGGAACGCATTCTCAAACGGCTCCCCCATGTGGATCTGGTTCTCGGCCCGCAGGCGATCTATCGCTTCCCAGAACACCTGGCCAAGGTCTTGGCCGGAGAGAGACCACTTGTTGATGTCACTATGGTGAAAAATTTTAGACAACCTCTGATCTTCCCTGAGCTTGACGGCACCAGGCCGGTCAAGGCCTTTGTCACCATCATGCAGGGCTGCGACAATTTCTGCTCTTATTGTGTGGTCCCTTACACCAGGGGGCGGGAGATTAGCCGCCCGCCGGAGGAGATCCTGGCTGAGGTCGAACACTTGGTCCGCTGTGGAGTGCGTGAGGTAACCCTCTTGGGACAAAATGTGAATTCCTATGGCCGTAAGGAAAAGGGCTACCCTACCTTTGCCGAGCTCTTACGGGAAGTGGCCTCTATCCCTGGGCTCTGGCGGGTCCGATTTACGACCAGCCACCCCAAGGACCTCACCGAAGAATTAATGCGTTGTTTGGCTGAAGAGCCAAAGGTCTGCAAACATCTCCATCTACCGGTCCAATCTGGCTCAGATCGAATCTTGAAGCAGATGAACCGGCGTTATACCCGGGACGAATATTTAAACAAAGTGGCCAAGCTCAGGGCCCTTTGCCCGGAAATAGCCCTGACCACCGACGTCATCGTGGGTTTCCCTGGAGAGACAGAGGAGGACTTTGAGGCCACCCTAAGCCTTCTCGAAGAGGTCCGCTACGCAGAGATATTCTCTTTCAAGTATTCGGATCGACCGTTGGCCAGGTCGCGTCTGTTTGAGGAAAAGGTCCCTGAAGAGATCAAGGCCCAAAGGTTGGCTAAAGTCCACGAACTTCAGGCCCGAATTACCCGCGAGATCAACGAAAGCTTTATTAGCCAAAAGGTAGAGGTCCTGGTTGAAGGACGCAGCCCAGGCAACCCCCTCCTCTGGACTGGGCGGACAACGACCAATCATGTGGTAAACTTTGAGGGACCTGAGGGTTTGAAAGGCCTCTTAGTCTGTGTTTTGATTGAAGATACAGGTCAACATTCTTTGAGGGGCCGGTTCAAAGAGATAGTTAATCCTTGA
>CAZKEG010000124.1:0-4542 GCA_964551715.1 uncultured Thermodesulfobacteriota bacterium | reverse complement strand
AGACGCAGGTAGGCCTTAGGCGGGCGGGGATCTCTATCCCAGAGATTGGTATACTCCAGATAGAGCTGTTCCAGGCCGTCTTCCAGGCGCTTGAATTCCTGCCTCTGAAAAGAGAGTTTCTCCTTTAAGGCCTTGATCTCTTCTTGTAATTGAAAATCTTGATCCAAGAGCATCTCAAAGGTCTTGAGGGAATAGGGCGGTCCCTTGATCTGCCCTAGATCCACCGGCAGGGGACGTTCTTGGGTCTCTAGTTCTGTGTGAATTTTGCTCCAAAGCAAGGGTAAACGAGAGAGCATGTCAGAGGCTTCTTTTAGGATCTCTTGATCTGCTGGCTCGGCGGTCTTTAAGAGCCTTCGGATCTCTTGAAGGGCGTTTTTGACCAGTTCTTCCCGCTGTTTCAGGAATTTTTGCCGGACTTCAGGGTCTTGGTCGAGGTAGCGTAGGTCTTTGGCCGGAGAAATAAGGGGTAAGGCCACCGGTGAAACAACCGGCCACATCAAAAAGACCAAAAGGATCACGATCCTGTACATACGCCTTAATTACTCCGTTTTTACCCCTCCCCCAACCCTCTTTTTCTCCTAGCTTTTCATTGCTAAACTCCTGACATGCCTGATTGGCCAAAACACATTCATCTCCTGGGAATCGGTGGCGTGGGTATGGGGGCCTTGGCTGGGCTTTTTCACGCTGCTGGGGTAGAGGTCTCCGGCTCAGAAGGAGGCCCGGTCTATCCCCCGATGAGTCTCCTCCTTGAAGAATTAAAGATCCCGGTCTTTGTGGGCTATAAACCCGAAAACCTGGATCAAACCAACCCTGATCTAGCGATCATAGGCAACGTGATCCGACGCGACAATCCCGAGGTCCAGGAGGTCTTAAGACGCCACCTGCCCTATCTTTCGCTGCCCGAGGCCTTAAGGCAATTCTTTATCTCCGGACGCAAGAGTCTGGTGGTAGCCGGCACCCACGGCAAGACCACCACCTCGGCCCTCCTGGCCTATGCTTTGGAACAAATGGGGCAAAACCCTACCTTTTTGATCGGAGGCCTCTTGCGGGATCGAGGACGCAATTTTGCCCTGGGCAAAGGTCCTTATATCGTTCTTGAGGGAGACGAATACGATTCAGCCTTCTTTGACAAACGGGCCAAGTTCCTCCACTACGCCCCTTTCGGAGCCATCCTCACCAGTGTGGAGTTTGATCATGCCGACATCTATCCACATTTTGAGGCCTTGAAAGAGACTTTTTTTCATTTTGTCTCTCTGATCCCAGAGGAGGGCCTTCTGGTCTACGCTGCAGAGGAGCCAGGGGCCAGGGAAGTGGCCTCTAAAGTCTCTGGTCGAAAGATTTCATACGGCCTTGGTCAAGAGGCAGATATAAGGCTTCTGAAACGTTCCCCTTCTCCTTTCGGGCAAAGGGTAAAGTTTGCCTTTCGAGATCGGGTTTACGAATTTTTTGTCCCGCTCATCGGCCTTCATAACGCCTTAAACGCCCTGGCCGTATGGGGGCTTCTGCGAGGTCTTGACTTCGAGCCTGAAGCCATTGCTCGGTCCATCCAAGGTTTCCCGGGGACTAAGCGCCGCCAAGAAGTGCTCCTTGATCAACCAGTGGTTGTCATCGATGACTTTGCCCATCATCCAACCGCAGTGAAAGTGACCATCGAGGCTGTACGTGAGGCCTTTTCTCCTAAGAGACTCATTGCCTGCTTCGAACCGCGGACCAATACCAGCCGCCGCAAAATCTTCCAAAAAGACTATGCCAAGACCCTGGCCTCTGCGGATCTGGTCTTTTTAAAAGAGCCACCCCACCTGGGAAAAGTACCTGAAGGGGAAAGGATCTCTCTTAAAAAATTGGTCAAAGACTTAGAAACCTTAGGGACCAAGGCCAAGGCCTTTGGCCAGGCCGAAGAATTTTTCGTCGAGCTAAAAAGAAAAATTCGCCCGCAGGACCTGATCCTTTTTATGTCAAACGGCCCCTTTGATCACTTGCCCCAAAGACTGGTTCGATTCCTCAAAGAAAATCCTGAGCCTTGATGACTGGCAGGGTCTTGGTTTTGGTTTAAAATCCTAAAATGTTATGGCTTATCTCGTCCTTGCCCGTAAATATCGGCCTCAGACTTTTGACGAGGTCGTTGGCCAGGCACACGTGGTCCGTACCCTTAAAAATGCCCTGCGCCAAGGGCGTCTGGCCCACGCCCTTCTCTTTTCCGGTATTCGCGGGGTAGGGAAGACGACCATCGCCCGCATCTTAGCCAAGGCCATCAACTGCCAAAACGGCCCTACGGAAAACCCGTGTAATCAATGTTCAGCCTGTCGGGAGATCACCGAAGGGCGAGCGGTAGATGTCCTGGAAATAGATGCCGCCTCAAATCGAGGTATCGACGAGATCCGTGAGCTACGCGAAAATGTCCGTTTCATGCCCTCGCGTCTGCGGGCCAAGGTCTACATCATCGACGAGGCCCACATGTTAACCCGCGAGGCCTTTAACGCCCTACTCAAAACCTTAGAAGAACCACCTGCTCATGTATATTTTATCTTGGCTACCACCGAACCCCAACGCATCCCGGTGACCATCCTTTCCCGGTGTCAGCGTTATGACTTTAAGCGCCTGCCTCTTCAAGAACTTTTAGAGCACCTAAAGGTTGTTTGCCAAAGAGAAGGCGTGAAAATGGAAGAGGAGGCCCTGGCCATCATCGCCAAGGAGGCCGAGGGCAGCGTGCGGGATGCTCTCTCTCTCCTTGACCAGGCCATTTCCTCCGGTGTCCAGACCAAAGAAGACCTGATCGCCACCTTTGGTCTCGCTGATCGCCTCCTGGTGGAAGAGCTGGCTCGGGCCATCCTGGCCCAGGATCTGGCTCAGAGTTTTCGCCTTATCGACCAGGCCTTTGCCCAGGGGGTAGACCTCACTTATCTGGGACAGGACCTGGCCGAATTCTTTCGACACCTTCTCGCGCTTAAGGTCTCTCCCACCGGCACTTTGGATGAAATCCCAGAGGCTGAACTGGCCAGCCTAAGGGCCCTCTCCCTTGAGACCTCGGCAGAAAGCCTTTTACTCATCTTTCAGATCTTCCTTCGCGGGACAGAGGCCTTACGTCGTAGTCCCTTTCCCAAATTATCCCTTGAACTAACCGTGGCCCGGGCCTGTGAAGTAGGAAAGATCATCGGGCTGGAAGAGGTCCTCTCTAAAATTGCGGAATTAAAAGAAAACCTGGGGTCACTTTCTCTCACCGAAATCTCTCAAAATAAAGCCTCCGAAGCCCCTGAGCCCTCGATTCCTTCCTGGGAGGATTTCGTCTCACAGGTCAAGGAAAAAAGCCCCTCCCTAGGGGCTATCTTGGAGACCCTTGCTCAACCAAGAGACGAAGGGAACACCCTCTGCTTAGAGGTCCCGGAAAATAGTCTGCTTACCGAAAAGGAGTATCAAGAGCAGCTCGTCTCTTTAGGACGTCGCCTTCTTCAACGGGAGATCAAGATCTCTACGGTCTCTTCCGGGGGCCCTTTTTCTCTCAGACAAAAACTGGTAGAAAATCCGATAGTCCAAGAGACATTGAAGGTCTTGGGAGGACGGATTTCCCAAGTCAAAGTCTATCGCGAATAGGAGGGGAAAATGCACCCCAATATGCAAAGCCTGATGCGCCAAGTGCAAAAGATGCAGAAAAAGATGGCCAAGCTCCAGGAGGAGCTCGGGGAAAAGACGGTCGAGGCTACGGTGGGAGGCGGCATGGTCACCGCGGTGGTCAATGGTCGGCAGGAACTGGTCTCCATCAAGATAGACCCAGAAGTGGTCAACCCCGAAGACGTGGAAATGCTTGAGGACTTGATCGTCGCCGCGGTCAATGAGGCCTTACGTCGTTCCCAAGAAATGGTCCAGGAAGAAATGGCCAAGATCACCGGAGGGCTCAAAATTCCAGGGCTCTTCTAACCATGCCTGAGACCTTCCCTCTACCCCTTAAGCGGGTGATCAAAAACCTCTCCCGTCTACCGGGTATCGGCGAAAAGACCGCTACGAGATTGGCCCTCTTCCTCCTCGGGCGTCCGAAGGAGGAGGTACACGAACTGGCCGAGAGTCTAGCCGAGCTACCGGAAAAGATCCGTCTCTGCCGACGTTGTTTCAACTTTGCCGAAGGAGATCTATGCCGCTTTTGTCTGGCCCCGGATCGGGATCCAAGTCTTGTCTGCGTGGTGGAAGACCCGGCCGATCTCTCGGCCATCGAGGCCTCGGGGGCCTTCCGCGGCCTTTACCATGTGCTTCACGGGCTCTTATCTCCTCGGGATGGCCTCGGACCAAAGGAGATCAAGATCGAGGCCTTGGTAGAGCGTGTCAAAAGAGAACCAATCACCGAGATCGTCATCGCCCTCTCTCCCACGGTGGCTGGTGAGGCCACGGCCTCTTACCTGGTCGAGTGTCTGAAACCCTTTCCCCTTAAGATTACGCGGTTGGCCTGCGGGGTACCCATGGGGATGGATGTCAAATATGCCGACCAACTTACCCTACGTCGAGCCTTAGAGGCCAGACAAAGACTGTGATCATTTCTCTATCCCCACCCGGGCC
>CAZKEG010000123.1:0-4585 GCA_964551715.1 uncultured Thermodesulfobacteriota bacterium | reverse complement strand
CCTTTTGATGCTGTTATTATGGACTTAACCATACCAGGTAAAATGGATGGTAAAGAAACAATTAAGGAACTTTTAAAGATTGATCCTAAAATTAAAGCTATTGTCTCAAGTGGCTATGCCAATGACCCGGTTATGGCGCATTATGAACAGTATGGCTTTAAAGCTCGTCTGGTAAAACCGTATACTCTGGATAAACTAAAAGAAGTTTTACGACAGGTGATAGAAAAGGCTTAAAGACCTTCGGCTCCAGGAATAAATAGTTTATCCTGGTGAAGACCAGGAGGAATCTTGGCGCCCCTCCAGGCCACTACTCGCCTGAGCTTGGTGCCAGGAGAAAGATGTATACCTTTTTCTAAAAAGACCCAATCTTCAAATATTACTTCTTTTTGTGAGACTTCCGATGGAACCTCAAACGGACCTGAGTGAGGCTCAAGGCCTTGAATTACCGCCCGTTTGAGGAGTAAATCCTCATGGGTCTTCAGATAAGATTTCAAGGTCCCTATGTCTTGCCAATAAAAAGAAGTTCCCACCAAGGCCTTGATAGAGATCCCTTTCTTGAGCAATGCTTGATAAGCAGGGATGAATTCTCGCGCCCCCTTTGGGAGTAACTTGACAAATTCCGGGGTAATGACCTTTAAGCCAGTATAGGCAAAGGCCTCTTCGGCCTTGGGTCTAAACCCGCGTATCTCATCTCCTGAGAGCAAGATTTTGTTAAATTCCGGATGCCTGTGAAGGAGGAGGGTCGCTATCCCGCCGAGGCGCCTATGTGCCTCAAGCAAGGCCCTCAGGGGGAAATTGGTAACCACATCGGCGTTTATGACCAAGGTGTCTTCGGTGAAGAATTTTCTGGCCCCGAGAAAGGCCCCCACCGGACCCAAGATTTCTTTTTCTTCAAAGATTTCAAAATGAACTTCTGGATAGCACTTTTGATAAGAGGAGATAAATTCTTTGATCTGCCCTGCTAGATGGTGAACATTGAGACCTATGCGTTTAAATCCTAATCGACGCAGAGAATCAAAGATAATTTCGAGCAGTGGTTTCCCAAGGAGGTGAAAGAGGGGTTTGGGTACAAATCGAGTATAAGGAAGGAGACGTTCTCCCTTCCCAGCCGCCAAGACAAAGGCCTGCATCCAGAATTAGGCCTTTTTTTCGATTTCTTCTTTGGTATCAGTCTCTTTGAGTCCTTCTTTAAAGGCCCGAATACCTTTGCCTAAGCCAGCACCGATCTCTGGTAACCTTTTGGCTCCGAAGAGGACCAACGCGATCAATAAAATGATCAACAGTTCCTGACTACCGAGCCCAAACATGACACCCTCCTGCAAAAATTAAGTTATAAAGATCTCCTCTTATTATTTACCTACTAAAGCTACCAGAAGGACACTCAGTTCGTAAAGTAAAACCAAAGGGATGGCCAAAAAGAGTTGATTGACCACATCTGGCGTAGGGGTAAGGATAGCGGCAAGCACAAAGGCCACCAGAATGGCATAACGGCGGAAACGTCGAAGATCCCTGGCGGTAATTATCCCCAGACGAGAGGCCACGGTAAGTCCCACTGGCACCTGAAAGGCCAATCCGAAAATAAACAAGAGCCGCAGGGCAAAGCTTAAATAATCCTTTAACGTGGGTACCAAGATGAGCCTTGGCCCGGCAAAGCCAGCCAAAAAGGCAAAGGCCTTGGGAAAGACCAAAAAATAGGCAAAGGCCGCCCCACCCAAAAAGGAAACACAGGAAAAGAGGATCATCGGTCGAGCAAAACGTTTCTCATGGCTGTAAAGTCCAGGGGCCACAAAACGCCAAAACTGAAAGATAATCACCGGACTGGCCAGAAGGGCCCCAGCGATGATGGCCAATTTTAGATAACTGAAAAAGGCTTCCTGGTAGGCGGTAAAAATGACCCTTTCTTCTTTGGGAAGCACGGGGAGAAGAGGGGCTAGGATAAAGGCCAGGAGCCGGTCAATCTGCCAGTAACAAAAGGCCGCGCCTATGGTGACCGCGATCAGACACTTGACGATCCGATCTCTTAACTCCGCCAGGTGTTCGGTTAGGGGTAATTCTTTGTCTTCCAAGGCCTTAGCGTATGAGATCCCTCATCTCCTTAGCTAAGGTTTCTGGATCAAGCCCTTGTTCACGATATAGATCATCCGGTTTTCCAGAACTTCCATAACGGCTGATCCCTTTAAGACAAAGAGGAGTGGTAACCTGGTGAAGGGCCAAGGTCCGCGCTACCAAGGTGCCTAAACCGGTCTCAACCACGTGATCTTCCGCCACCACGATGGGTCCGATCTTGGCTGCCTCAAGGATGGCCTCTTCATCCAGAGGTCTGATAGAAGCCATGTTCAATACCCCTACGGAAAATCCCTCGGAAGCCAAGATCTCTCTGGCTTTAAGCACGCGGTGGACCAACGGACCATAGGTGATAAAGGTCCCTTGCGTTCCTTGTCTCAACCAGTCGGCCTTGCCAGGGATAAATTGATAATTCAGCCCGAAGAAGGGATTTCCTTCCTCATCGGTGATCACCGGGATCTTTGAACGCCCCATACCGACAAAGAAATTGCCTTTTTGCCTGGCTACATAGCGGATGACCCGATCGGTCTGATTAGGATCAGCGGGCATAAAGATCTGAAGCCCTACCAAACTCAAGAGGAGACCCAAGTAATCCACACACTGATGCGTAGGACCATCTTCGCCTACGTCAAGACCGAGATGAGTGCTGACAATCTTTAGATTAGAGAGATTTAGGATATTTAGGCGGTGTTGGTTATAGGTTTCATCCACGGCAAAGACACCAAAAGTAGAGAAAAAGACCAGAAAACCCTCTTTGGATAAGGCCCCAGCCATCGAGGCGGTATGGTGTTCTTGGATACCAGATTCAAAAAAGGCCTCAGGGGAGTGCTTACGAAAGGCGGTCATCTTGACCGAACCTTCTAGATCACAAGTAAGGCCAAGGACCTTGGGTGTCTGGCCGGCCAAGTTGTTTACCTCCGCCAGGGAAAGCAGGGCCTTGCCATAGGCTGAACGATTATCTGTCTTGGTCTCAGGATCATAAAGGATGGGCTCTCCAGGATTGATCTCTGGATGATCCGGTCCATGTTCCTGGGCCGGGAAAGAAATAGGATAACTCTTGCGCTTCTCTGAGAGGATGTCTATCTCTGAGGGGTCAAACCCAAGCTCCTTTAAGGCCTCTTTGGCCATATCCGGAGGCAAAGCCATGCCATGCCATTTGGCCTCGTTTTCCATAAAAGAGATCCCCTTGCCCATCACCGTATGGGCCAAAATGGCCGTTGGTCTTTCGGGCTCTGGAAGGTCTTTGGTGAGGATCTTCTTTAGGGCCAGGAAGAGTTCGTTAAAATCATGACCGTTCACCTCAAAGAGGTTCCAGTGGGTGGCCTTGATCTCTGCCCCGATATCCTGAGGCATTACCTCTTGGATATGGCCTCCGATCTGGAGTCTGTTGTAGTCGATCAGAACGGTTAGATTGTCGAGACCAAATTTGATGGCCCAGCGCCGCGCCTCAATGACCTGACCCTTTTGTTGTTCGCCATCTCCCATAAGGCAGAATACACGCCGCGGAAGACCTTTGAGCTTCAAGGCCTTGGCCATACCACAGGCTGCTGAAAGCCCTTGGCCGAGATTACCTGTATTCCATTCCACTCCGGGGACGGATTGTTCAACGTGGCCGCCAAAGGCTGAACCCGCCCGGCGAAACTCCATCAAAAACGGCTCTTCTGGAAAATAACCGTACTCACAGAGCACGGCATAAACCCCCGGGCTAATATGGCCCTGGCTGATGACGATACGGTCCCGATCAGGCTTGCGCGGGGCCTTGGGGTCGTGTTCGGCTAAGGCATAAAGCATGAGTAACATATGGAGGGAGGAAAGAGATCCTCCTGGATGCCCGCAGCCGGCAAGGGTAGTGGCCAGGATGATCCGTCTGGCGCACCGACGCCACATTTCTTCCAAAGTAATAAGGGCCTCTTGTGGAATGACTTCTTGAGAGATATCCAAGCGCAACATCCTCTTCTCCTTCACTTGGGATTCGGCTCGACCTATAGCGCCTCTTACCGCGGAATTCAACCCTTTACTTGACAGAGTCCGGTGATGGGCTAAATGAAGGCCCATAAATAAGGAGAAAATTATGGATCCTCAAAGCGAGCCCCAAAATCGACAAGAGGTTTTAAGGACAAGATATTTCTTGAGAAGTTTTACGCTATGGATCAGCTTTTTTCTGTTGACCACCCAAGCCCTGGCCTTAACCCCTTTTGAGGAAAACAACATCACCGTCTATCAAAAGGCCAAAAAGGCCGTTGTCCACATCGAATGCCTTCAAAGACCAAGCTCTACCAAGTCTCAAACCCCTAAAAGGGCCTTGGGGTCTGGATTCTTTATCTCCAAAGACGGCCTCATCCTCACCAACTTTCACATCATCCAAGATGCCTATCTGATCTACGTCATTGATGGAGAGGGCCACCGCTATCAAGCCCGGATCATTGGCACCGATCCACCTACAGACTTGGCCGTCTTAAAAATCAAACCCAAAACGGAGATAGAACCCCTTTCTTTCGGTGAGAGTGAAAAGCTAAAAATC
>CAZKEG010000122.1:0-4599 GCA_964551715.1 uncultured Thermodesulfobacteriota bacterium | reverse complement strand
GATTTCTTACCTTCTCGACCAAATCTTCCTTTTTGACCGGCGAAGGGAGGAAATCGTTGACCCCTAAGGCCTTTAAGAGATTGGTGATCTCCTTGTAAGTGAAAAAGGCCGAGACCACCAAAAGGGGAATATCAAGCCCCCGTTCCCTGATCTCACGACAGAGTTGCCAGCCGTCAAGCCGAGGCATATAAAGGTCAACGATGACCAAAGAGGGCTTGAGTCCGTTCTCGATTTGCTCTAAGGCCATGAGACCATCTTCGGCCTCAACGACTCGATAGCCCTCTTTTCTTAAGATAGAGGCCATCCGATATCGTTGGACCGGCTCATCGTTGACGAGTAAGATCTCCGGTGGTTTCATTTGCAAGCATTAAGAGCACATGTTAGATTCATTCTAAACTAAAACGTGGAGGCTTGTAATGACAAGCTCCTTTCTTTTAAGTGTAACCACTTTTGTCTACCTTGCGGCGGCCTTCTTGTACATCATGCACTGGATCTTTCGCTGGAATAAGTTGGGCCCAGTAGCCACGGTTACCTGTGCCAGTGGGTTTATCCTTCACACCGCAGGTTTTGTCATGCGGTGGTGGGAATCTCATAAACTCGGCTACGGGCACATCCCCCTCTCTAATCTCTACGAATCTTTAATATTCTTCGGTTGGGTTACTATTTTAGTTTACTTGTTTGTCGAATTTAAGACTAAGAGGAGGATTATTGGGGCCTTTGCCACTCCTTTTGCCTTTTTGGCCATGGCCTATGCCTCTTTTGCCACCAATCAGGAAATTGAGCCCTTGGTCCCGGCCCTACAGAGCAACTGGCTCACGGTGCACGTCATTACCTGCTTCCTGGGTTACGCGGCCTTTGCCATCGCTTGCGGGTTGGGGATTATGTATCTCTTGCGCCATTATGCTCGGTCAAATACAGGTATTTGGGCCCATCTACCGGATCTACGTACCCTGGACGATCTAATCTACAGAACTATTCTCTTTGGTTTCTTTTGGCTGACGGTAGGTATCATCACCGGTTCGGTCTGGGCGGAACAGGCCTGGGGGTCCTATTGGAGTTGGGACCCGAAGGAGACCTGGTCTCTGATTACTTGGTTTATTTACGCCACTGCCATTCACGCCCGGTTGGTGCGCGGTTGGGCTGGCAAACGGATTGCCTTTTTGTCCATCCTGGGCTTTCTTTCGGTCATCTTTACCTACTTCGGGGTAAACTTTCTCCTCTCCGGGCTTCATAGCTATGCTTCCGGCTAAGAGATGGTTTCTTGGTGTGAGACCGCCGATGAAGACTGGGCCCGGTTTAATCTGGAGCGGCTAAAAGACCTTCATCCAGATTTTCCCTGGGCCTCCCTGGAAAAAGGACCTAACTTCTCCTTTCTCCTCCGGGTCCTTGGTTTTTCTCCCTATGCCACTAATATCCTGGCCCGAAGACGTGAGGTCTTAGACCTCTTTCTCCAAACTCCCTTCCCAAGGCCTCGGGGACGGCTGGCCCTTAGAAGAGAACTCTTTCAAAGACTGGCAAAGATCGGAGATTGGCGAGAGGCCGCCCTTTATTTACGCCAAATCAAACAACGAGAAATCATCAAGATCTTGGCCTATGATCTGGCCGGAGAGGACTTTCTCCGCACGGTCTTTGCCCTGACTGCCTTGGCTGAAGCCTTTCTAGAAGCCGGGCTCTTTTGGCTTGAGAAAAAATTTCCCGGCCTTAGCCCTTCTTTTTTGGTCTTAGGCATGGGGAAACTCGGGGGCCGGGAGTTAAATTACAGTTCAGACATCGACCTGATCTATTTCTATCACGGCCCTTTGGCCAAAAAAGAGATCTTTATCCGCCTAGGCCAAGAGCTCACCAAATTGGTTGACACCCTCCTTGAAGGCGAACGCCTCTTTCGGGTTGACCTGCGGTTAAGACCCGGAGGAAAGGACGGAGAATTGGTTTATTCCCTTAAAGGCGGGATTGATTATTACTTCACCCAATCCCACCCCTTTGAACGCCTGGCCCTGGTCAAAGCTCGGGGCTGTGCCGGAAACAGACATTTGGGGAAAAGATTCCTATGCGCCCTGAGACCGGTTATTTATCCCCGATATCTCGACTATACCTATCTTGAACACATCTTGGATCTCAAGAACCGAATCGCCAAGGAGGCCACTCGTTTAG
The DNA here is from genome assembly GCA_964551715.1 of uncultured Thermodesulfobacteriota bacterium. Lineage (GTDB taxonomy): Bacteria > Desulfobacterota > Thermodesulfobacteria > Thermodesulfobacteriales > Thermodesulfatatoraceae > CAZKEG01. Next base: position 2,448 of record CAZKEG010000122.1, on the reverse strand, counting down.
GGGGTGAGCGCGACATCAAAATCGGCCCAGGTGGCATCCGAGAGATCGAGTTTTTCGTACAAGCCCTCCAAATGATCTACGGGGGAAAATTTCCAACCCTGCGCACGCGAAACACCCTCTGGGCCATAAGTCGCTTGGAAAAGACCGGGCTTCTCAAATCATCCGATCAAAAGGTCCTCAAAGAGGCCTATGTCTTTCTGCGCACCCTAGAACACCGTTTGCAGACTGTTCACTTCCGCCAGACAGCCAAACTTCCAGAGGAGGAAACTGCCCTCCGGCGATTGGCCCGGACCATGGGATTTTTTGGAGAAGAGGCCGTCTCGAATTTTATGACCACTTTAGAAGGACATCGCCAACGGGTAAGAGAAATCTTTGAGGAACTCCTTTCCCCGAAGAAAAAGATCCCCAAAGAGAATATCGAGGCCGCGGTCTCAAGCCTCATAAGAGGTGAACCTTCGTTAGAGATAGCCAGAGAAACCGGTCTACCCCTTGAGATCTTAAAAAATCTCCAGACCTTTCTTCACGGACAAAGGCACCTCTCCAAGAAACAGAAACTGATCGCCGCCCTCTTGCCCGAGATCTTGGAGGAAGTCCTTAAGATCGAAAACCAACAAGAGACCCTGGCCAAATTTCTCTCGTTTCTCCAGCGCCTGGGCGGACGCCTCTCTTTCTTCCATGCCTTAAGACACCATCCAGAGGCGGTAAGCGACCTCTTGCTCCTTTTTTCAAAGAGTGCCTTTCTGACCAACCTCCTTACCGAAGCCCCTGCCGCGGCAGAAGCTCTGTTTGAGCCAGAGCCCTTGGAAAAAGAGATCAAACGAGCCATTCACGGCAGCCGCTACGAAGAGGCCCTTTCCCTCCTAAGGACCTATAAAAACGAATCCCTATTTCGTTTTGGGCTTTACGACCTGAAAAAGGAGCTCAAACTGGAGGAACTCCTCGAGGAGCTTTCCTCCTTGGCCCTCTTTGTCCTTCAGGAGACCTATCGGGTGGTCTGCCTCCGTCTGCATGAGGAACTCGGCTACCCCTTCCCCGGGCGCTTTGTAGTCCTAGGTCTTGGTAAACTCGGAAGCAAAGAACTTGGTTATCGTTCTGACCTGGATATGGTCTTTGTTTATCAAAGTAGAGACCGTAGGGCCGTGGTCTACGCCGCCAAGCTTGCTCAGCGGCTCCTCTCTTACCTCACCATGCCGCTTCCCGAAGGCCCTGGCTACCAGGTAGATACCCGCTTGCGACCTGAGGGACGCAAAGGTCCGTTAGCCGTGTCAGAAGAGGGGTTTTTACACTACTACGCCCACGAGGCCGGCCTCTGGGAAAAATTGGCCCTGGTACGCTTAAGTTACGTAGCTGGAGATCAGGAATTGGGGGGAAAGATCTTGCGGGGAATCAAGAAACTCTTGGCGCAAGGGCCTTTTGGCCCTAAAGAGGCCCAAGCCGTACGTAAGATGCGCCTCCTTATGGAAAGAGAACGTGCCCAAGCGGGAAAGATCAATCTCAAAGTAGGTTACGGCGGGCTGGCGGACATTGAATTTATCCTCCAATGGTTGATCTTGAAGAATCTCTCCAAAAATCCTGAAATTTTTACCGGAAACGTACTTGAGGGAACCAAACGTCTGGCTCAAGCCGAAATCTTGTCCCCGAAGGAGGCCGATTTTCTTCGAGAGAGTTATCTCTTTTTGCGGACCCTTGACCAAAAGCTCATCCTCCTGCTCGACAAACCAGGAGAAGAAAAACATTACACCCCGGAAGAATTGGAGAAAACGGCCCCTTATCTCGGACCAAATGTCTTTGAACGCTATCAAAGATTTGCCCAGGGAAATCGCCGTCTCTTTGACTCCCTTATTTAGGGATCGTTTCCGTTTCTCTGTCAAAAAACCAGATAATGAATACCAATTACGGATAAATTTTAAAAAACAGGCTATCTTGAGGCCAAACAAAGACGGGATCTGTTCCCGTTTTTCAGGAGGAGGGAAAGTTCTTGAAAGAGATCCCGGAAGAGTTCAGGTTGAGTTCCTATGAATATGATCTGCCCGAGGAATTGATTGCCCAGTACCCTCCAAAAGAACGTACAGAAAGCCGCCTCCTGGTCCTTGATCGGCGAACCGGTCAAATCACCCACCACCTGCGATTTTCCGAAATAAAGAGATATTTCCGCCCAGGGGATCTATTGGTGGTAAACGATAGCCGTGTCTTCCCGGCCAGACTCTTGGGACGCAAAGAGACTGGCGGGCGGGTCGAAGTTTTACTTTTGCGCCTACCAGAACCCGAAAAGCCTGTCCCTGCCCTTTTCCGAGGCAAACGCCCTAGACCTGGAAAAAAAATCCTCTTTGATCAAGGCCTACGAGGAGAGATTACCAAAGTTGAAGAAGGGGGAAAGATCGAAATTTTACTCGAAGCCAAGGAAGATCTCTTAAAGATTATCGAAAAGATCGGCCGTGTACCTCTTCC
>CAZKEG010000121.1:0-4621 GCA_964551715.1 uncultured Thermodesulfobacteriota bacterium | reverse complement strand
GGGGCTGGCCTGCGGGGCCGCCGCTGGTATCGCCGCCACCTTCAATGCCCCTATCACCGGTACCCTCTTTGCCGTAGAGGTCATCCTCTTTGATCTTGAGATATCCCATCTGAGCCACATTCTCATCGCCGGTATCGTGGCCGCGGTACTGGCCCAAATGATGTGGGGCGGGCTCCCGGCCCTAAAAGGGGCCTATTTCTGGCCTGGCCCTTACCCCCTTCTCCTGGTCTACCTTTTGATCGGGCTCCTGGCTGGTTTTGTCGGGAACCTCTTTGTTCGACTTATTTACGGGGCAGGAGACGTATGGGACCGACTCCCCGGGCCGGTATGGATAAAACCGGCCTTAGGTGGTCTCTGTCTGGGGGCCTTGGCCCTTATCCTCCCGGAGGTCATGGGCGTGGGCTATGAAACGGTAAATGCTGCCCTTAGCCAAAATCTCCCCCTGAAACTGGCCGCCGTACTCCTGGTGGCTAAGATCTTAGCGACAAGCCTTTGTCTCGGCTCCGGGATGTCCGGCGGGATCTTTGCACCTTCTTTGGTCACCGGGGCCTGTCTTGGGACGGCCATAAGCCTGGGTCTCAATCACCTCGGATTTTCCATTATCCCCTCTAACGGGGCCTTGATCGGCATGGGGGCCATGGTAGCGGCCACGACCTTGGCCCCGATGACCGCTATCCTGACCATCTTTGAGCTCACCTACGAGCCCAAACTCATCTTGCCCCTGATGTTGGCTTGTGTGGCCAGTGTGACCGTGGTCCGAAAATTAAAGGGTTATTCCGCCTACGAGATGAAACTCTTGAAACGCGGCTATCATATCGTCCGCGGACACGATATTAATATCTTGCGTTCCATTCCCATCACCGAATACTTGCGCCCCTTAGAAGAGGTACTCTATGTAGACACCAAATTAGAGGAGGTCTTAAGAAAGGCCTTAGAAAGCCCTTATCCTCATTTTGTTGTCCTCAGTCGCCACGGTCATCTCAAAGGAGTACTCTCCCTACGGGACCTGCGCCCTGCCCTACCCTATTTTGACGAGCTAAGGCCTCTCATCGTCGCCGCTGACCTCATGACTATTAAGGTATTGGCCCTTCCCGAAGAGGCCACTCTGGCCGATGCCTTCGAGGTCTTTGAAAGGAGAGCGGTTTCCTTTCTACCGGTGGTAAGCAAGGAGAGGCCCCTTCAGCTCTGCGGCATCATCAAGCGTGACGATGTCCTGGCGGCTTATCATCAAAAGGTCCTAAAAGATCGGATACTTTCCTGTGGGCTCTAGGTCTCTTTTTGGCTTGCAGGATCTCCCCTCTTCTCGCTAAACTCGTCTCAAAAACAGCAAGGAGGGCCTATGCTCTTTCCTGAATATCGTCCCCGGAGGCTCCGCCGCACTGAACCCTTACGGGCCATGGTCCGTGAGACCGAGCTTTCGGTCAAACACCTGGTCTACCCCATGTTTGTCCTTCCCGGAAAAAAGGTCCGCGAAGAGGTCTCTTCCATGCCCGGTGTCTTCCGGCTCTCCGTGGACCAAGCGGTAGAAGAGGCCAAAGAGGTCTTTGACCTCGGCATCCCGGCCATTATCCTCTTTGGCATTCCGGAGAAAAAAGACGAAGTCGGCTCTGAGGCCTACGCCAAAAAGGGTATCGTCCAGCGTGCCATCTCTGCCATCAAAAAGGCCGTACCAGAGCTCATCGTGATCACCGATGTTTGTCTTTGCGAATACACTAGCCACGGTCACTGCGGCATCATCAAAAACGGCGAGGTAGATAATGACCTTACCCTTGAACAACTGGCCCGCACCGCAGTCTCTCACGCCAAGGCCGGGGCAGACATGGTCGCCCCCTCAGACATGATGGACGGTCGGGTGGCCAGAATCCGTGAGGCCTTGGATGAGGCTGGTTTCAGCCATATCCCGATCATGAGTTACGCGGTTAAATATTGTTCGAGTTTTTACGGACCCTTCCGTGAGGCCGCAGAATCCGCCCCTCGGTTCGGCGATCGGCGAAGCTATCAGATGGACCCGCCTAATCGCCGTGAGGCCATCCGTGAGGCCATGCTCGATATCGAAGAAGGAGCAGACATCATTATGGTCAAGCCGGCCATGCCCTATCTGGATATTATTCGCACCCTGCGCGAAGAGACCAACCACCCCCTGGCCGCCTATCAGGTAAGCGGGGAGTATGCCATGATCAAGGCCGCCGGGCGTCTGGGCTGGCTTGATGAGGAACGAGCCATGATGGAAAGCCTTATCTCCATCCGTCGGGCTGGCGCAGATATCATCTTGACCTACTTTGCCAAGGAGGTGGCCAAGAAGCTCGGCTAATCATTCTCCGATCTTGGGAATGACCCCTTTCTCCAAGGCAAATTTATACGCGCGGTAAAAGACCAGGCCGCTTACCAAAAGATAGACCAGATTAAGACCCGTGGCCCACAAGAGGTGAGCCACGGGCATGCCTTTTTGAATGATCACCTGGCGCATCCCTTCAAAGGCATGGGCCGAGGGGACGAAAAGGGCTATCTTCCGAAGGAGAGATGGCAACACCTCTACAGGATAAAACACCGCCGAAACCGGCATAAAGAGAAAAGCCAGGGCCCAGGCCAAGATCTCGGCTTCTTGTCCGAAACGCAAGATGAGTCCCATGGTAAGGAGGCCGATGGCCCATCCAAGGGCCACGAGATTTAGAACAAGGGGCAGGATGATCAAACCAAGTTTAAGAATATTAAATGTATAGCAGAGGGCGGCAAGAAGAGACATAAGGCCAAAGGCTATGACTACCTTGATGATGCTTACCACTACGAGGGCCGTAATATATTCAACGATAGAAAGGGGAGAAACGAGGAGATTGACTAGGTTTCTGGCCCAGACATCCTCCAAAAAAGAGACCGAGATACCCTGTTGGGCACGGAGGAGTATATTCCAAAGGATTAGGGCCCCAAGGAAGAAAGAAACAAACTCAGGGAGCCTCGCGGTCGAGCTTTCTAAATAAATAGTCACAAACCCCCAAAGTAAGAGGTCTACCGTAGGCCAATAAAAGAGGTCCAGAATGCGCGAAGGGCTCCGCCGATAGAGATAAAATTGCCTCAAGACAATGGCCCAAATCCGTCTAACCTTCATGGCTAATCAATCGAAAATAAAGTTCTTCAAGGTCTTGGACTTGGTAGTTTTTCAACAATTCTTCTTCCGGCCCAAGGGCCAAGATCTTCCCACCATGAAGGATAATGATCCGGTCAGACATCTCCCTCATCTCTGCTAGATTATGCGAGGTATAAATCACCGAAAGCCCTTTTCTTCGGCAAAGCTCTTTAAGAAGCTTCCTCGTCTTTTGGGCGGCTTCCAGGTCAAGACCGGCGGTGGGTTCGTCAAGGAGGAGTATTTCCGGGGCATTGATCATGGCCTTGGCCAGGCAAAGACGCATCATCTGTCCAGAAGAAAGGTGCCGAGAAGGGACATTTCTTAAGGCCTCAAGCCCGAACCATTTCAAGACTTCCTTGATTCGGCGATCGGGATCAGAGACTTCATAGAGATAGGCATATACCTTGAGGTTTTCATAAACGGTAAGAGACAAGGGTAGAGAAACATAATTAGAGGCAAAGTTGATCCTCTTTAAGATGGCACTTCGATGTTTGGAAAGCTCAAGGCCCAATATCTCTATCCTTCCTGAGGTCGGCGAAAGGAGGCCTAAGAGAGAATGGATGAGGGTGGTCTTTCCGGCCCCGTTAGGCCCCAAAATACCAAGGATTTCACCTGCATAGAGTTCAAAACCTACGTCTTTTAGGACCCAGAGGCCATCAAATTGCTTGCTTAAGTTTTCTACCTGAAGGACCGCTGGCATATTACAGTCCTTGCCGAGACGATTTGCCTGCCCAATATACCCGATTTCTCGATCCACCCCCCGGGATAAAGGACAAACACTTAACAGGCCAAACTTGATTCAATAATCAGTTGTGCCGAGGAATACGAGAGCAAAAAGAAGGCGCTGGCGGGTATAAAGACATTCCGCTTTTGCAAAAGCGCAATATTATATAGAAAAAATATGGAAGCCACATTATCCAGGAGCTGCCTTTCCCACCGGGTAATCATAGTGGGATGGACCCCGAACTCGGAGGGCCAGCTCAGCAGGGGTCTTCTCCTCTTTGATGGCCTCCAGAGCTACCCTGGCCTTGAACTGAGGTGAATACTGTTTGCGTCTCTTGCTCATTTGGACCCATCCTTGTTTTTTAGAGCTGAACACCTTTGTCCAAATTTTGGGGTCCACTTCAATTTGCTCGATTTGAAATTTTCAAAACTGCAAGCAATTTTGATTACAGTTTGCCCATTTTGAGGGTTTTGAGTTCTATTGCGAGGGGTTCGAAAATATGGTAAAAGCCTTATCAGTAAAGCGTTTCCGCCATTTAGCCGGTGTAGCTCAATTGGCAGAGCATGGGATTTGTAATCCCAGGGTTGAGGGTTCAAGTCCCTCCGCCGGCTCCAAGCTTTCCTTAGAATATTAAGTCTTCCAAGAAAATTCATTTCGTGGAATCTGGGGGGATTTCGGGAGCAAATTGCCTGCGGTTTGCAGGCAATCCTCAGGCAATATCAACTAGTTCGATTCCCATGCGCTTCCGCCATTTTTTATAGAAAAACAGAGAAAAA
>CAZKEG010000120.1:0-4662 GCA_964551715.1 uncultured Thermodesulfobacteriota bacterium | reverse complement strand
GACCAGATGAGTAGGACGTTTTAAGATCCGAGGCTCAAAACCTAAACCGCTGACCGTCTTTAAAAAGGCAGCCTTGTCTTCGGTAAGCTCCCAATAGATCAGGGCCAAAGGTCGGTCCAGTAGAAATTCTTCTTGGAAGACCCCTTCTCCCCCAAGGGCCTCAAGCATTCCCCCGCATTCAGGGCATGGGAGGGACAAGAAATCCATGGCTTGTGGATCACCCTTTAGCCGATATCTCTTGCCGCAATTGACACAGCGGGCCTCGATCACCATCTCCTCCGCAAATAGTCTTTTTCGATTTCTAGATCCAGACCTTCGATGTCGCTGGTCTTTTCACCCTTCTTGGACTTGATCATGTCTATACCACGGCCCACGATATCCCGCCTGGTGCAATAGGCCAGCGCCGTCTCTTCGGTAATAATTCCTTCTTGATAGAGATTCAAGAGGTGCTGATCGAAGGTCTGCATGTGATAGGGGGAACCCTTGCTCATGATATCGTAAAAGGTCCGCCCTTCGTCCTCACCGTGGATAATGGTCTCTTTGGCCCGAATGTTGTTATAAAGAATCTCAAAGATGGCAATCCGTCCCCCTTCCTTTTTCGGAATCAGTTTTTGTCCTACGATCCAGCGTATGGTGTCTGCCAGCCTGAGTCTGATCTGGCGTTCTTCCTCGATGTTAAAGAAGCCGAGGATTCGATTTACGGTGTTCCCGGCCCCTACGGTATGCATGGTAGAGAAGACCAAATGCCCGGTCTCAGCGGCGGAAAGGGCAATTTCCATGGTCTCTCGATCTCTGATCTCGCCGACTAGGATGATATGCGGGGCCTGACGTAGGGCCGCCCGCAGACCGCTGGCAAAGGTATCAAAGTCAGTGCCAAGCTCCCTTTGATTGAAGGTAGCTTTTACCGGCTGATGGACATATTCTACCGGGTCTTCAAGGGTAATAATGTGCAGGGGTTCGGTGTGGTTGATCTCTTCTAAGATGGCAGCCAAGGTAGTGGTCTTACCCTGACCCGTGGCTCCGGTGACCAGGATGATCCCGGTCTTTTCCTTGGCCATTCGGTAACAGGCTTCGGGGAGCCCTAAGTCTTTGATCCGCGGGGGTTTGGAGGCCAATTTGCGCATAACAATGCTATAAGTACCTTGGCGGGAGAAGATATTCACCCTGAAGCGGGTGCCGTCTGGTAAGTGGTAAGAAAAGTCTGCAGAACCGTGTTTCAAGAGGTCGCGGAGTAACCGCCCTTGATTACCAATCAAGGCCAGAGAAAGGACTTCTGTTTGAAAAGGGGTCAGGACATCGATCTTGAAGTGGGGTAACTCCACGGGGTGGAGTTTTCCATCGGCGGCCACCTGAAGGGGGCGCCCGGCGGTAAAGACCAGGTCGCTCACCCGGGGGCGGATCTTGGCCATTAGAGAAATGAGGTTGGCTACTTCTGCTGGCCTGATCATCTCTAGACCTCGGTGAAATCAGCTAAATCCGCTTGTTTGACAAAGGGTAAGAAACGGGACTTATCAACGGCCTTGTTAAGGGCTTCTTCTGGACTAATGATGCCCTTTTTCAGGAGTTCCATGATGGAATCATCAAGGCTGATCATGCCGTATTTTCGACCAGTCTGAATGATCGAAGGAATTTGGTAAGTCTTTCCTTCTCGGATGAGATTTCGAGCCGCCGGGGTGGCGATCAGGATTTCAAAGGCCACCACCCGACCGGGGCGATCAATCCTCTTGAACATAGTTTGAGAGACCACCGCCCGTAAGGAGTCAGCCAAGGTTGACCGGATTTGAGGCTGCTGGGCGTGAGGAAAGATCTCAATGATTCGGTCTACGGTCTTGGCCGCATTTAAGGTATGTAAAGTGGCCAAGACCAGATGGCCGGTCATGGCCGCCTCGATGGCCAAGGAGATGGTCTCTAGGTCTCGCATTTCACCGACCAGGATGATGTCCGGGTCCTCGCGTAAGGCCGCCCTGAGGGCCGAGGCAAAGCTCTTGGTATGGACCCCTACTTCGCGCTGGTTGACCAAACAGCCTTGAGATTTGTGGACAAATTCGATGGGGTCTTCAATGGTAAGGATATGGTCCTGACGGTTTCGATTGGCATAATCAATGATCGCCGCCAAGGTGGTCGATTTACCAGAGCCCGTGGGACCGGTGACCAAGACCAGGCCTTTGGGCAGCATGGCCAGTTTGGTGACGATATCCGGTAGTCCCAATTCCTCGGCGGTCTTGACCTTGCTCGGGATGAGGCGAAAGACGGCCCCGATCCCATGTTTTTGTTGAAACAGGTTGACACGGAAACGGGCAAGCCCTGGCAATTCAAAGCCAAAGTCCACGTCTCCGGTCTCTTCAAAGACCTTGATGCGTTCCTCTGGGGTGATCTCGTAGAGCATGGCCTTTAGTTCGTCATTTTCCAAAATTTTGTACTTGACCCGCTGAAGGTCACCATGGATACGCAAGATAGGCGGGTTGCCAGAAGCCATGTGGAGGTCTGAGGCCCCTTTGTCCACCATAAGCTTTAAAAAGGCGTCGATCTTGGCCATGCCCTTCCCCTTAAGTGATTTCACAGAACTAATCGGCAGGCCGATTCTATGCCTTGAGGACGCTTGCCGAAGGGATCGTCCTTGCTATAATCGAGGCGGCCATGAGCTCTATTTTACGGGTGGAGAAGGTCTCTAAGATCTACGAACCACATATCAAGGCCTTAGAAGACGTCTCCTTTTCGGTGGAAAAAGGCGAGTTTCTCTTTATCACTGGCCCAAGCGGAGCCGGCAAAAGTACCCTTCTTAAGCTCATCTTCCGTGAAGAACGGCCAACCACCGGTGAGATCTTCTTTGAGAATCGTCCGGTCTCCAAGCTTTCGCGCAAAGAGATCCCCCTCCTGCGACGCAAGATCGGGGTCGTCTTTCAGGATTTCAAGCTCCTTGAAAGCCGGACGGTTTTTGAAAACGTGGCCCTGGCCCTTGAAATCCTGGGGCTTTCTCCAGGGGAGATCAAAAAGCGGGTCTTGAGGGTCCTTGAGGCCGTTGGGTTATCAGGTAAAGAAAAACAAATGGCCAAACAACTCTCCGGCGGCGAACAACAACGTGTGGCCTTGGCCAGGGCGGTGGTCAACCATCCCAAGCTCCTTTTGGCCGACGAACCCACCGGGAATCTCGACGCCCGGCGCACCGAAGAGGTCATGGAACTATTCGAGGACTTAAACGCCCGAGGGACGACCATAATCCTGGCCACCCATGACGAGGCCCTTTACGTGGAAAGGCACCGTCGGGTGTTGGTCCTTGATCAGGGGAGGTTACTCAACCCGTGAGTCTTTGGAGACGGGCCTGGCGAGAATTTAAGAGCGCTCCTACCCTTTATCTGGTTTCCACCTTTATCATTGCCTTCTGTCTGACCATTTTTTCCTTTTTTGCCCTGCTTTATCTAAACCTGGAATATTTTACCAATCAATTGGCCCGGGAATTGGTCTTAAACATCTACCTTGAACCCCATACCACCCGCGAAAAGGCCCAGGAGGTCATCGACGATCTTAGTAGACGCAAAGAAGTGGCCGGGGTCCGTTATTTGTCACCGGACAAGGTCCTAGAAGATCTACGTTCCATCTTCGAAAACAAGGAACTCTTGGCCGGGGTCTCGGCTGATTTTTTACCCCCGGTGCTTGAGGTCTCCTTTAAAAAGCCCTTTGAAGTCCTTCATCGCTTACCTGCCTTGGCCCAGGAACTTTCGCACTACCCACAGGTGATGCGGGTCCAATACGCCAAGAGCTGGCTTGAACGCCTGGCTGGGCTTAAACGTTTCTTGGAAATTCTTTCTCTCACCGGGCTCCTCTTGCTTGGTGGGGCCACGGCCTTTATCGCCGGGGCTACGGTACGGCTTTCCTTTTCACACCGCAGTCGAGAACTGGAGATACTTTCCTTGGTAGGAGCTACCCCAGGCTTTGTCCAGGGGCCGCTCCTTATCCTGGCCTTTTGGCAGGCGGTCATCGCCCTTTCCTTTGCCCTTTTCCTCTTGTGGGGTCTCCATTTCTATCTTGATCAGGCCTTGCGGGGCATCTTCCCCGGAATGGAGGCCAAGCTCTTGTTTTTCAAAACCAAAGAGACGGCTATTCTTTCTGGAGGGGTGTTAGCATTTTGTCTAAGTGGTTGTTATTGGGCTTCACGGCGATTTTTGCGATACTGAGCCGCCCTTCCTTGGCCCTTGATCTCAAGGAGGAGATCGCCAAAGAAAAGTCCCTCCTTGAGGAGGCGACCAAGAAGGAAGCCGCTATTTTGAAAGAATTAGAGCTCCTGGCCCAAAAGATCGAAAAGAAAAGGGCTGAGATCGAGGTTTTACAGGAAGAAATTGCTCGTCGGGAAAGGGAATTGGCTCAATTGATGGAACAAATCGCCCAAAAGGATGAGAGCATTCATCGCCTGCAAAAGAGATTTCAGGAACGCCTAAAGATTTTGGCCACCACCGGAAAGATTGGCTGGCTGAACCTCCTCTTTGCTCCTGACGATATCCCCACCACTCTTAGGCGAAGTACGTATTTTCAATTCCTTATCCTTCATGATCAAAATATGGCCTTAAGACTCCTCCAAGAAAAAAAAGGGCTGGCCAGGGAAAAGAAGCTCGTTTTGGCTGAGAAACAAAGGCTTTCTCTCTTAAAGAAACAACTGGAAGATGAAGT
>CAZKEG010000119.1:0-4721 GCA_964551715.1 uncultured Thermodesulfobacteriota bacterium | reverse complement strand
CCGTGACCTTCTGAAGGTGGTTAAAGAAGGAAATTTCAGGAGCGATCTATACTATCGGTTAAACACGTTTCATATTCACGTCCCTCCGTTACGTGAACGAAGAGAAGATATTCCTCTGCTAATCAACCATTTTTTGGAGCACTTCTGCCGGAAATTCGGCAGAAATGTCCTAAGAATTGAAGAAAAGGCCATAAAAACATTGACCGAATATGCATGGCCGGGAAACGTCCGAGAACTTAGAAATATCGTTGAGCAGTTGGTGCTTCGTTGCCGAGAAGACAGAATACGTTCCGGCGATCTTCCTCTGCAAATTTTAAACGAAGAGGCAGATAGGTCACAAGAAATTAGGGATGAAGCTGGAGCAAAGTTTGATCTTATAACACAGGAAAAAAAGCTGATCATAAACGCATTGAGGAAAACTGGCGGGAATCAGGTTCAGGCAGCGAAACTCCTTGGAATTACTCGAAATACTCTACGTTACCGGATGAAAAAGTACGGTATCAGGTAACTACACAGCTATTCGGGAACTTCTATCGTCTTTCCAAATTATCCTGCTCCTCTCTTTCCAATCATGGGAATCGTACCATTTGGGTTGAGTAGTTGGTATTTAAATGGTTTAACAAAAAGGTCATGCAAGCGCATATCTTTCAAAAAGTATCTCAAAAGACTTCCTCTGGCCCCTTCTCTGGGAGACCAGTCTTAGCCGTAAAAAATCTTACCTTTGGCTACAAAAAAAGCGGTGTCCTTATCGGGGAAGAAATTTCTTTTTTCATCTCCCGAGGCGAGATCCTGGCCTTGGTAGGGGAGAGCGGTTGCGGAAAGAGCCTTACCGGGCTGGCTATCCTTGGGCTTTTACCCTCGGGGATCAAAATCTTTAAGGGAGAGATAAATTTTAAAGATAAGGATCTAACCAGGCTTTCGTTTGAGGAGTATCGGCGAGTACGCGGGGCAGAAATAGCCATCATTTTTCAAGACCCAATGACCGCCCTCAATCCGGTCTTTACCGTGGGTGACCAAATCGCCGAGGTCCTTACTTTACATCGAGGGTTTGGTCAAAAAGAGGCCGTTTCCGAAGCGGCACGTCTCCTGGCCGAGGTAGGCATTCCTTCACCCAGGGAACGGTTGCGAAGTTATCCTCATGAGCTTTCCGGAGGGATGCGCCAACGAGCCATGATCGCCATGGCCTTGGCTGGTGAGCCCGAACTCCTTATCGCCGATGAACCAACGACCGCCCTAGACGTCACGGTCCAGGCCCAGATATTGTCTCTCCTTAAGGAGATCCGGGAAAAGACGGGCCTTACCGTGCTCCTCATCTCTCATGATCTTTCGGTAGTGGCCGAACTCGCCGACCGGGTAGCGGTGATGTACGCCGGTCGCTTGGTGGAAGAGGCCCCGGTTGAGAAGCTTTTTTCTTCGCCTCTTCATCCCTACACCAAGGCCCTGCTTGCGGCCTTACCCAGGCCTGGAGAGAGGCGCCTTTCCGCCATTCCCGGACGGGTCCCTTCTCCTGGGAAGTGGCCTAAGGGATGCAAGTTTGCCGATCGTTGTCCTTGGGCTCATGGGCGCTGTGGTGAAAAAGAGCCTCTTTTAGAAGAAAAGGCCCCTGGCCATAAAGTGAGGTGTTACAAGGTATGAGACCTATTCTTGAGCTTCAAGACGTCTCCAAACGTTATAGCGTCCGCCGGGGCTTTTTTGATTGGCCTAAGCGATCTTTCTATGCCCTTTATCGTGTAAGCCTTGAACTCGGTGCCAACAAGGCCTTGGGTATTTTAGGGGAGAGCGGTTGTGGAAAAAGCACGCTGGCCCGGGTGGCGCTTGCGCTTGAGCCTCCGGATGAAGGAGAAGTAAAGATAGCCGGGAGAGAGCCTTTTTCTTTGTCAGGGGCCGAGCGTAAGGCCTTGCGCCGGAGGGTCCAAATTGTCTTTCAAGATCCGTTTTCCTCCTTAAATCCACGTAAGCGGGTCTACCAACTACTTTCCGAACCCTTGGAGATCCATGGCCTCTGTCCTCGCTCGGAGTTTCGGGAGCGGGTGGCTGAGGCCTTGCGTTTAGTAGGTCTTTCGCCTGATGACATGCGGTCTTATCCGCATCAGTTCAGCGGTGGTCAGCGCCAACGCATTGCCTTGGCCCGGGCCTTGATCCTTTCTCCTGAAGCCTTGATCCTTGACGAACCGACTTCAGCCCTAGATGTCTCGGTCCAGGCCCAGATCCTAAATCTCCTCCTTGAATTACAGGAGAGACTGCAACTGAGTTATCTCTTCATTTCTCATGATCTACCGGTACTTTTTTTCCTGTGCGAAGAGGTGGCGGTGATGTATCTGGGGCGGATAGTAGAGCGCGCACCTACCAAGGATTTCTTTTCCACCAGGCATCATCCTTATACTGAACTACTCCTTGAATCCATTCCCTCACCAGACCCGAGTAAGAAAAAGAGGCGGCGCTTGGTAAGGGGTGAGCCACCAAGCCCGCTTCGGCTTCCTTCTGGTTGTCCTTTTCATCCTCGTTGTCCAGAGGCGCAAGACATCTGCCGAAGGGAAGAACCGGCCCTTGAAAAAAAGGCCCCGGGTCATTACCTAGCCTGCCATAGGCGATAGTTATGCTGCGGGTTGATGGTTCATACGGAGAAGGCGGGGGGCAGATCCTACGTTCGTCTTTGACTTTGTCTCTGCTTACCGGAAAGGCCTTTGAGCTGGTTAACATCCGGGCCAAACGTCCCAAGCCTGGCCTGCGCCCCCAACACCTGACCTGCGTTAAGGCCGCGCAGAAGATCAGCCAGGCCGAGGTAGAAGGAGCACGAATAGGTTCCCTCTATCTACGTTTTGTCCCTGGTAAAATCCGCCCTGGGGCCTATACCTTTGAGATCGGTACCGCCGGGGCTACAGGTCTTGTCTTTCAGACCGTGGCTTTGCCTCTGGCCCAGGCCGGGGCCGCAAGGCTTATCTTAAAAGGCGGTACCCACGTCCCTTATGCCCCGTGTTTTCACTATTTGGCCAAGGTCTATGCCCCGGTATTGCATCTCTTAGGTTATGAGTTTGAACTTGAGCTTCGCCGCTACGGCTTTTACCCGGCTGGCGGAGGTGAGGTAAAGGCAAGCATCAATCCCCGAAGGCCGGCCCGTGATCTAACCCTCAAAGGTCCCTTTAAGCCGGAAAAAGTCGAGGTCATTTCTGTGGTCTCCGAAGACCTTCCCTCTCACATCCGCACGAGACAAGCCAAACAGGCCACGGAGATCCTCACCAAGGCCGGTCTTGCGCCTTTAGCCAGATTAGAAAAGGCCAGGAGTTCTTCACCGGGGACGCTGGTCTTTGTCTGGGCGGAAGACGGCGTTAAGCGGGTGGGATTTTTCTCCTTGGGCAAAAAGGGCAAACCAGCAGAGAAAGTGGCCGAAGAAGCAGTTTATCAATTTTTAGACTTTTTAAAGACCGGGGCTGCGGTAGACCCTTATCTTTCAGATCAACTTCTCTTGCCAGCGGCCATAAATCCGGTGAAGACTTGTTTTGAGAGCGCAAGGCTTACCAGGCACTTTTTTACCAATCTCTGGGTCATTAACCAATTTTTGCCGGAGATAGAAGTCAAGGTCTTGGGGGAGGAAGGGCTCCCCGGGAGGGTCGAACTAGTAGGAGTAAACTTAAAATAAGCTTTGCATCGTATGATTATTAATTTGGTCAAAGAATTGGAAAAGCTTTCAGCCAAGGGGGAGAGGCGGAGGCTTTTTGAGGTTGAGAAACGCCAAGGGCCGCGTATCCGGGTCAAGGACAGGTGGTATCTCAATCTCTCAAGCAATGACTATTTGGGATTGGCTTCCAAAGTACCCTGGGATGAGCTTTGGCGCGAGACCGAGGCCCTTGGTTTTGGCTCCGGGGCCTCGCGTCTCATGTCCGGCAACCATCGCCTCTACGCTCTCCTGGAAGAAAGGCTTGCTGCCCTTTATGGCCGCTCGGCGCTTGTCTTCGGCAGCGGTTTCTTGGCCAACATGGGGATCATTTCCTCTTTAGTCGGTCGAAAAGACGTCATCTTTGCCGACAAACTGGTCCACGCAAGCCTCATAGACGGCATACGGCTTTCAGGAGCGAAATTTTTCCGCTACCCCCACCAGGATCTTGAGGCCTTGGCCCGTTTGCTCTCGCAAAAACGAGATCACTACCGGCGGGCCTTAATCGTTACAGAATCAGTTTTTAGCATGGATGGCGACCTTACTGATCTTAGGACGCTGCTGGAACTTAAGAAGAGTTATGAGACTTTTCTTTTGGTGGATGAGGCCCATGCTATTGGTGTCTTTGGGGGCCAGGGGCTTGGGCTTTCAGAAGAGCTAGGATTGCTTCCAAAAATGGACATCTTGATCGGCACCTTTGGTAAGGCCCTTGGTAGTTACGGGGCCTTTGTCATTACTTCTAAAGAACTTAGAGAATACCTCATCAATCGCGCTCGGTCCTTTATCTTTACTACCGCCCTTCCGGCGGTGGTGGTGGCTGCCTCCCTTTGGGGGCTCTCAAAGGCGGTCTCCATGAAGAGCGAGCGAAGGTATCTTAGAGAGCTTTCCAAGCGTCTGCGAGAAGAATTGAAAAAGGGGCCTTTTACCATCTTGGGTGACGTAGACTCGGGAAGCCCCATCGTCCCGGTGGTGGTGGGAGAAAACGAAAAAGCTCTTGCCCTTGCCGAAGGGCTTAAGGCCTTGGGCTATTGGGTGACTCCGGTAAGGCCCCCGACCGTACCCCGCGGTA
>CAZKEG010000118.1:0-4728 GCA_964551715.1 uncultured Thermodesulfobacteriota bacterium | reverse complement strand
TTCTTAGGATGGGAAATGTGTGGTCAAGCGGTGTTTACCATCGTTGGCGGTGAGATAGTCTTTTCCAGAGAACGATTTTGATTCTATCTTCGTCTTCTTGCTGGCCTATTTGCCCCGTGCTAATTTTTGGAAAATGGTCTCAGGTCTTAGAGAAGAATATTTCATGCGTGAGGCCTTAAAAGAAGCCGAAAAGGCAGCCCAGGAGGGTGAGGTCCCTATTGGAGCAGTAGTGGTCGGGCCTTCGGGAGAAATTATTGGCCGAGGATATAATCAGCCCATTGGGCTGTGTGACCCTACGGCACATGCAGAGATTATAGCTCTACGGAAAGCAGCCAAGCATTTGGGAAATTATCGTTTGCTTGATTGCGAAAT
This sequence comes from uncultured Thermodesulfobacteriota bacterium, assembly GCA_964551715.1. Taxonomy (GTDB): domain Bacteria; phylum Desulfobacterota; class Thermodesulfobacteria; order Thermodesulfobacteriales; family Thermodesulfatatoraceae; genus CAZKEG01. The sequence goes on along the minus strand of CAZKEG010000118.1, from coordinate 4,356 downwards.
ATATGTCACTCTTGAGCCTTGTCCCATGTGTGCCGGGGCCTTGGTTTATGCCAGACTCAAACGGCTCGTCTTTGGCGCGCATGACCCTAAGACCGGGGCTTGCGGTTCGGTTTATAATATAGTTCAGGATAAAAGGCTTAACCATCAACTGGAAGTAGATGGAGGGCTTTTGGCTGAAGAGTGTCGGGCTCTGTTACAAGCCTTTTTTAAGTCCCGGAGGGGTGCCCGAGTGGTCGAAGGGGGCCGACTCGAAATCGGCTAGGGGGGTGAAAGCCTCCCTCGGGGGTTCGAATCCCTCCCCCTCCGCCAATCCCGCTCTCCAATCTTAGATCCTCAAAGAAAAGATTAGCCACCGCCGACGATCTCTCCCATCTTAAAGATGGGTAAGTAAAGAGACACAATGATTCCCCCGATAACCGTACCCAAAAAGACAATAAGCACCGGCTCGATCAATTGGGCCAAACTATCGACGACCAGGTCTACCTCTTCCTCAAAGAAATCAGCTACTTTATGGAGCATTTTTTCTAACACCCCGGTGCTTTCTCCCACGGAGACCATCTGAATGACCATATGGGGGAAGATGCCACTTTGAGCCAAAGGTTCGGCGATGGACTGCCCTTCTTGAATGCCCTTGCGAATGTCATTGATGGCCCTCTCGACCACTACGTTGCCAGCAGTCTTGGCTGCAATCCTCAAGGCCTCGATGATAGAGACACCACTGCTGATCAAGGTCCCAAGGGTGCGGGCAAAACGGGCCACCGCCACTTTGCGAAACAGATTCCCAAACAAAGGTAGTTTCAAGAGAAGGGTATCTATATGGAGCCGCCCCCTTTCAGTACGATAATATCTCTTGAGAAGAAAGATAGAAATAACCAAACCGATCACAAAGGCCAAAAAGTATTTTTTGACGAACCGGCTCATGGAAATGACGATCATGGTAGGTAAGGGTAAGGCCTGCCCCATGTCGGCAAACATCTTCTCAAAAGAGGGAATAACAAAGACCATGATGATCCCAAGGACGATGGTCGTCACCGCGATGATCACAATGGGATAGATCATGGCCTTTTTGACCTTGGCCTTTAAGGCCAGAGACTTTTCCATATAGGTAGCCAACCGGGCTAAAGTCTCGTCTAGGTTTCCGCTCGCCTCACCGGCACTCACCATGTGATAGTAGAAATTGTCAAAGATCTTGGGATATTGCCTCAAGGCCTCGGCCAAAGGTGAACCTTCTTCAATGGCATTTTTGATCTTGGTAAGGACCTCCCGAAAATAGGGATTTTTTTGTTGGATGGCTAGAGATTCCAGGGCCTGGACCAAAGAAAGCCCGGCATCAAGCATGGTGGCCAACTGCCTGGTAAAGACCACCAACTCTTTGGGCTTTACCTTACCACCGCGTTTAAGACCGCTGAATAATCCTTGGCTCTTTGGTTTTATCTTGACCGGGGTGATCTTTAAACGAGAAAGTTTGATCTTGACCAGACGTTCATCCGGGGCCTCCATTACCCCTTTCTGAGTCTCTCCGGTAGGAGTACGACCAACCCATTCGTAAACAGGCATAGACTTCCCCTTCGTTTTTTAAAGAGGATTCGGCAGCGACGAAGGGAAAGTTTAGAATTTAGCGACCAACCCAGTAATTAGGGGCTTCTTTAGTGATAATCACATCATGGACATGGCTTTCACGGAGCCCGGCCGGGGTAATACGCACAAAACGGGCCTTTTGCCGTAATTCTTCAATGGTTCGACAGCCACAATACCCCATACCGGATCGAAGACCACCGATCAGTTGATAGATCATGCTTGAGACCGGCCCACGATAAGGGACCCGCCCTTCTACTCCCTCAGGGACAAACTTGGCCGGACTTGAGGCCTTCTGAAAATAGCGATCTCCACCGCCCTTCATCATGGCCCCTAAGGAACCCATGCCCCGATAGACCTTATAAGTCCGACCTTCATAGAGGATCGTCTCCCCTGGGGCCTCTTCTGTCCCGGCAAAGAGGGACCCAATCATGACCGCATGGGCCCCGGCCCCGATGGCCTTGGTAATATCTCCGGAGAACTTGATCCCACCGTCGGCAATGACCGGGATATCATATTTGTTGGCCACCAAGGCACAGTTATGAATGGCACTTAACTGAGGGACACCTACGCCGGCGATGATCCGCGTCGTACAAATAGAACCAGGCCCTACGCCCACCTTGATACCATCGGCCCCAGCCTTGATCAGGGCCTCAGCCCCTTCAGCGGTGGCCACATTTCCGGCCACCAGTTCACATTCAGGAAAATGGGCCTTGATATCCCGAATGGCCTCGATCACGTTTTTGGAATGTCCATGGGCACAATCGATAAAGATGACGTCACACCCGGCCTTGAGCAAGGCCTCAACATGCGCCAGTCTCTCCGGCCCTACCCCGATGGCCGCCCCTACCCTCAATCTCCCTAATTCATCCTTGGCGGCGTTGGGATACTTGCGCAGTTTTTCAATATCTTTGATGGTAATAAGTCCTTTTAAACAAAAATTCTTATCTACAATGAGGAGTTTTTCGATGCGATGTTCATGAAGGATCTTTTTGGCCTCCTCTAGGGTGACCCCAGGCTCAGCGGTGATCAGGTTCTTAGAAGTCATGACCTCCTTGACCGGGCGATCAAGTTCAGTCTCAAAACGGAGGTCACGATTAGTAACGATGCCAAGCAGCTTTTTCTCCGGGCCTTCAACAATAGGTACCCCGGAGATGCGATACTCTTCCATAATACGCAAGACCTTACGGATAGAGGTATCCGGCCCCACGGTAACCGGATCGATGATCATTCCATATTCAGACTTTTTGACCTTTTCCACCTCTCGACATTGTTGCTCAATACTCATGTTGCGATGGATGACCCCAAGGCCCCCTTCTCTGGCTATACTGATGGCCATCCGGGCCTCGGTCACCGTGTCCATAGCCGCCGAAAGCAGAGGAATATTGAGCCGCACCTTTTTGGTGATCCTGGTGGAAAGATCAACGTCTTTAGGCAAGACTTCTGACTCTGCTGGGAGAAGAAGCAAATCATCAAAGGTAAAGGCCTCTTCTACCGGAATGTTTAGCATCTATAATCACCTCTTTTAAAGTTCTTTTTCTTTACTACTTCGACTAATGGCCAGTCTAACAAAACCTCCTTGACCTAAACCACGCTCTTTTGGTCCGGCTACGATGATGGCCTAAATATTGGTGCTACTTTGGAGCAAATGCAAGAGGAGGCCTTCTAAAATTCCCGTTTCGCTAACCACCAGGCGCCGAAAACCGAAATAGCGCATCAGTCCGAGATAGATAAGGAGACCGGCCAGAATGATATCCTCCCGCCCATGATCCATTCCTTTTAATCTGGCCCTTTCTTTGCTAGAAAGAGATCGTAGGCGTTCAAAGAGATCTGTCAACGTCTTTTCCGTCAAAGTTTGGCCTTGGATGAGATCCGGGACATAATGTTCTAGTTCAAGTACCAAGGCAGCCAGACAAGAAGCCGTCCCCCCGGTACCGATAAAGCCCCGCGCTTGCCTTACTTCATGGGGCAACGGCTCCAAGACCTCACGGATAAAGGTTTGGGCCTTTTCAAGCTCGGTTAGAGTGGGTGGGTCATGCTTGAAAAAACCTTCGGTCAAACTCACCGCCCCTAGTTCTAAGCTCGTTTTCCAGTGATTCTTACCTTCTTGAATAAGAATCAATTCCGTACTTCCACCGCCTACGTCAGCAATTAAGACGTGGTCAGGAGGATTCTCAAGCCCGGAAAGGACTCCTTTTACCGTGAACAAGGCCTCTTCTTCCGGGGAAAGGACGCGAATCTTTATTCCGGTCTCTGTGACGGCCTTACCTAAAAATTCATCTATGTTATCTGCCTTACGAAAGACCGCCGTTCCCGCGGCTAAATAATCAACGACTTCTAATTGATCCATGAGCTGACGAAAGCGTAAAAGGGCCTTAAATCCCCTTTCCATCGCCTCAGGGGAGATCTTCCCCGTTTCTATTAGCCCTTCACCAAGTCTTACGTTTTCTCGTTTACGATAGATGACCCTGATATGCCCGTTGGCGGGTTTGGCCATCAAAAGACGAAAGGTCTGAGTGCCCAAGTCAAGACTGGCATAGGTCGGCTGATTCAGTCGTTCTTTAATATCCTTGCCAGGTTTAAAGATGATCCGGCGTCGGCTTGGTAAGGTAAGGGTCTCCGCGGTCTTGGGATTGGTAAAGAGCCTTTCTTTCTGTTGCCTGACCAAAAAACGGCCAAAACCGCGGATTTCTATCCGTTCTTCCGAGGCCAGGGCCTCAGTCAGCCTCTCAAAGAGTAAATCTACGATGAATTCCAGATCTTTCTTTCTAAACTCAGGAA
>CAZKEG010000117.1:0-4751 GCA_964551715.1 uncultured Thermodesulfobacteriota bacterium | reverse complement strand
TTAACTTTCATCGGTACCCCCTCCTCTTCAGAATTTTTATTAGCACTCATCTAAGTCGGCTGCTAATATAATCACGGAAAAGCAGTTGACAAGAGGGGAAATCAGTTTTTTTGGGCCAAGGCCCGAAAAATAGCCACCACTAGAAAGAGAAAGGAAAAAAATAAAAAAGTAGTCGGAGAAAGGAAAAAGGCCCTCTTGGTTGTGGGAGATAAGAATCGAATCAATCGGGGAAGGACGAGGAAGCTGCAAAAAAGAAAGATTTCCGAGAGCAGAAAGGTCTTTACGAAGACAGCCAATTGTTTCTTGAATCGAAGCCGGACCAGGAGTTCCTCTTTTAATCTTTCAAGTTCTCTCTTTTTCTTCTCTAGTTTTTCAAATTTTTGGACACAAAATCTCAGATGATGAGAAGGATTGGTCTTAAGGGCCTTTTCTATCTCGGCCAGTGTTTGATAAAATTCATCAAGTAAAACCTTAAACTCAGGGTCTTTTCCCCCTTTAGTCCGCCAAAATTTTTCGTATTCTTCATAATCATCTCGAAATTCATTATATTTGGCCCTTGCTTCTGAGATCTGTCGATAAAGCAATCCCTGGCCCTCAAGAGAAAGGGAAAAGGCCTTTTCTTCGGCCCAAAAAAAATCTAAATAACCACCTTCATAGATCTTTCGACGTATATTTTCCAGACTTTCCTGCAGTTCTTGGGCCTGTTTCTCTGGCATGAGCTTGATCACCGGACGGAGATTGTTTTCCGCCGCCGCCAAACGACTGACCGCCTGGGCCTGGCGTTCCTTGAAGGTCCTTTCCAGCTCCTCTTCGAGTTTGGGAGCAACAGGCAGAAATCTAGGCTCTAAAAAACTCAACAGAAAACCCAAAGGATGATTCAAAACCAGGGCAAGATGGGTCAAGATATCCTCCCACAGGGCATAACGGGTCATGAAAAGCCTCAAATGAAACTGGGCCGGGAAACAGGTCCGGTCTTTTTTTAAGGCCTGGCGGTAGGCCTCTTCGGCCTGATGAAAGTCGCCTTTATTTTCCAGTAACCAACCTTTTAAAAACAAGAGATAAGCTTGCAATAAGGGCCTTTCTATCTGCCCCAGAGCGGATTCAACGTAGTATAGGGCCTCGATCAGGTCTTCCTTATCTAAAGAGACAAAGGCAAGCCCCAGGGCCGCCCGCCAATCCTTTCCTTCTTCAAAGATGATCTCAAAGCGCCTTTGGGCCTCAGAAAGCTGTCCGGCCTGAAGGGCCTCAAGGGCGATAAATAACTTGCCTCCAGGGGCCAGGACTTCCTGAAAAATATTGAACTGTTCCCAATTCTTGGCCCGCGTGGTGAAGAGATTCCTCAAAAAACCAGGCTGAAGATAGGGGAAACGCTCGGAAAGGGCACTCAAAACCGCTTGACCCTCTTTAGTCCGCAAATTTTCAAAGGTCTTGTTCAATTTCTCGCCGATCTTGGCCAAAGGTTGATGCAACCAATCAAGCAAGATCTTACCCGGCCTTCTTTCCTTGCGACCCGGGCAGGAAGAAGTCCGGTGCCAGGGAAGACCACAGTGTAAACAAGGTTTATAGGGCCCAACCAATAAAAGATCACGATACCGAAAGAGGAGTTCTGGATCAGTGGTGGCTGGGAGCTGCAATTCATACAAGTCATACCAGGGGACAAGCCTGGCCAGGAAGGGAAGACGAGAAAGCCTTTCTTCAAAGGCCTCTTTCTCTTTGGGGTCAAGATAGACCTTCCCCGGGCGCAAGAGGGTCTTTTTAAAGCTCCCTAAAGGGGCCAGAGAGATAGGCAAAATGGGAAAACTGACTCCACCCGGGATGCGTTTAAGGGCATTGAGGGTCTCTTCTAAAGAGAGGATCTTCTCCGGAGGGATCTCTATTCCTTGTTCTTTAAAAGAAAAATGGCGCCCAAAGGTCTGTCGCACCAAACGTTCTACTTCAGCCTTGTTCTGTCGCCAAAAAAAACTTATGGCCAACGGGTAAAAAATTATCTCTTTAAGGTGATTCATCAGGATTTTCTATCGGTCTTCCTTTAAATAAGGTGAAACTGTCCATCTTTACGGAACTTAATTACAAATTGATACGATTTTTAAGTTTGAAAAGGGCTTTAGTTCTTTTTGACTATGGGACTTAAACCGCTTAACCAGACGGGCCTTTTTTGAAAGAAATACCCAGGTAGAGCAAGACACCAACGGTGATGGCGCTATCAGCCAGGTTAAAGGCCGGCCAGTGATAGGGGCCAAGATGGAGGTCGATAAAGTCTGAGACCCCTCCTCGAAAGAAGCGATCAACAAAATTACCCAAGGCCCCCCCGGCAATGAGGCCGTAACACACAACCTTGGGCCAAGAGGCCTTACGCGCCAAAAAGAAGAGAAAAACCGCAGCAAAGAAATTTATCGCACTAAAAAAGTACCGAGTCCAAGTGAGATGATGGGCAAACAGACCAAAGGCCACCCCAGTGTTCTTGACCTGCACCAAGTTTAAGACCCCGGGGACGAGTTCCACTACCGTCCCCGGCCTTATCCATGCAGCCAGAAAAAACTTGCTTGCCTGATCGAGTAAAAAGACGATCAGGGTGACTATGAAGAAGATTCCTGGAGAACCTCTTTCCATGCCGTGGTCAAGACCTGATAACACCGATCACAAACCTGGGGGAGATCAGGATGTGTGCCTACTGATTCCTTCCATTGCCAACAACGTTCGCACTTTTGCCCAGGGGCCCGACGGACCAGGATAGAAAGCCCGGGGATCTCTTCGGAGACAAAGATGGCCTCCTCTCCCTTGGCTTCGGGCAAGTTTTCTGCATACGAAAGATCAGAGACAATGGCCAGGTATTCCAAGATCTTTTCCTCTTCTTTAATGAAGGTGCCCAAAGTCTCTTCCTCCGTCTTGATCAAGACCTGGGCCTCCAAGGTGTTACCGATGAGTTTTTGTTCTTTACGGGCCCGCTCCAAGGCCTTGGTGATTTCACCTCTTACCCGAAGGAGCCTCTCCCACTTCTCCAGGAAATCCGAAGGCACTTCCGTTAAGATGGGCTCGGGGAAAAGGGCCAAGTGGACGCTTTTGTGTTCTCGCTTTCCCGGAATACGAGACCAGATCTCTTCTGCCGTAAAGGAAAGGATGGGGGCCATAAGGAGGGTGATGCTTCGTAAGGCATGATAAAGCACAGTCTGACAGGCCCGACGAGCCAAAGAATCCGGAGCTTCGCAGTAAAGGGTATCTCGACTGACATCAATATACAGGGCGGATAGATCACCGGCACAAAATTGATGTAAGCCCTGGAAGACGATGTGGAAATTGAAGCCCTCGTAGGCCTTGCGGCAACGGGTAATAAGAGAAGAAAGGCGATAGAGAACAAACCTCTCGAATTCCGGGAGTCTTTCAGGGGGGACAAGGTCTTTTTCCGGATCAAAATCAAAGAGATTTCCAATCAGGAAGCGGCAGGTATTGCGGATCTTGCGATAGGCCTCAACCATGCGGGAGAGGATCTCATCCGAAAGCCGGATATCCCCGCGATAGTCCTCGGCTGAGACCCAAAGGCGCAAGATCTCAGCTCCGTATCTCTTGATGATCTTCTCCGGGGGGATGACATTACCCAGGGACTTGGACATCTTTCGACCTTGGCCATCAACCACAAAACCATGGGTCAGCACACTTTCATACGGGGCCCGTCCTCTAGTACCCACGGCACACAATAAAGAACTTTGGAACCAGCCCCGGTGTTGATCAGAGCCTTCGAGATAAAGTTCAGCCGGGAACTTGAGTTCTGGCCTTTGCTCCAGTACGGCGGCAAAAGACACCCCGGAATCAAACCAGACGTCCAGGATATCTTCTTCCTTGTGAAATTCCTTTCCTCCACACTTTGGGCAGACCGTACCCTCGGGCAGGAGTTCAGAGGAAGTCTTTTCAAACCAGATATCAGCCCCGTATTCCTCAAAGAGCTTAAGGGTCTTTTCGTAATATTTTTCATTGCGTAGGATCTCCCCGCAGGAGGCACAGGAAAACACCGTCACCGGTACCCCCCAGGCCCGCTGACGGGAAAGACACCAGTCTGGTCGGTTTTCGACCATGCTGCGGATACGATTATAGCCCCAATGCGGAATCCATTTCACTCGATCAATCCACTCCAAGGCCCGTTTTCTGAGGTCTCCGGCCTCCATGGAAATGAACCATTGTTCTGTGGCCCGAAAGATGACCGGTTTTTTACACCGCCAGCAATGGGGATAGCTGTGTTCGATTTGAGAGACATGGAGGAGCATCCCTCGTTCCCGCAAGATCTCGATGATATGGGGGTTAGCCTCGTAGATATTTTGTCCACCGACCAAAGGGACCTCTGGGAGGAAACGACCCTGGTCATCCACCGGAGAATAAACTTCAAGTCCGTATCTTAGGCCGCTTTCATAGTCTTCTTCGCCATGTCCCGGAGCAATGTGCACGCACCCGGTACCAGCCTCAAGGGTGACGTAATCCGCTAAAATAATTAAAGAATCCCGCTCGATAAAAGGATGCTGCACGTACCGGCCTTCAAGTACACGGGGATCGATACGGGTTATGATCGGAGGCACCTTCTCCAACTCGAGTTCAGCGGTAAGGGCCGAAAGCCTGCCTTCCGCCAAGATAAGGACCTCGCCGTTTAGCTCCACAGCCACGTAATCCAATTCGGGATTTAGGGCCACGGCCAGGTTGGCCGGAAGAGTCCATGGAGTCGTGGTCCAGATGACCAGAGAGACCTTTTGGCCAGCAAGCTCTGGCAA
>CAZKEG010000116.1:0-4774 GCA_964551715.1 uncultured Thermodesulfobacteriota bacterium | reverse complement strand
CTTCTAACAAGCTGGCTAAGAGGTCGTCTTCTTCAGAAGAGGCCTCTTCTTGTTCGGCTGAAGTATCGGAAACTTCTTTTCCCTGACGGTCTTCAGTTTGAGATCCTGGCTCGGTTTCTTGTTGAGAGAGATCTACCTCTTCACTTGGAGACTCGCTTTTCTCTTCATTTGTTTCTTCACCTGAGGCTTGTATTTCTTCTTCGTTATTGTTTGTTTCTTGAGGGGCTTCTTCGGATTTCTCTTCCGATTCTATTTTCTGTTCTTCTAGATTTTCTTCTTTTTTGGTCTCTTCACTCACTTTTTATTACTAATTAAAAATTTTGTTGAGTTTCTCCTGAAGGGTTTCCGGCGTAAACGGCTTGACAATGTACTGGCTTACCCGATGTTTGACCGCCTCGACGATATTCTTTTTCTGGGCCTCGGCGGTGACCATCAAAAAGGGCAGATCCTTAAAACGATCATCGGCGCGGACCTTTTTTAAGAGTTCTATGCCCGGCATTTTGGGCATATTCCAGTCGGAAATGATCAGATCTACCTGTTCCTTGTTCAGGATATCCCAGGCGGTGGTCCCGTCATCGGCCTCAAGGATGTTTTTAAACCCAAGTTGCAGGAGGATATTCTTGATGATTCGTCGCATAGTGGCAAAGTCGTCAACTACCAAGACCTTCATGTTGCCAGGATCGAATGCCATAGAGGCCTCCTCGAATTTCCAGGTTTCAGTTTTTTTATCGGACACAAGCCCCTTTCTCCTAACTGTCAAAAAAACCGTCTCCCAAATGGGTTTTGATCTTGGCCCTGAGCCGCGAGATGGCCTTGCTATGGAGTTGGGAAATACGGCTCTCGGTGTAGCCCAAGATCTCTCCAATCTCCCTCATGGTAAGTCCTTCATAGTAATAGAGGCTTACGACCAGCTTCTCTTTTTCCGGCAATTCAGAAATAGCCTCGGCCAGGATGTCGCGCAGTTCCTGGAGACGACAATCATCAAAGGGGTCGGTCTGATTAGGGTCGATGATGAGATCAAAGATGTCATCTTCGTTAAGATCCGGGATCTTGCGCCGGATGCTTTCAATGTCGACAAAAGAGACCCCTCTAGTCTTCTCGAGTATTCGATAGAACTCCTCAAGAGAAATGCCTAAGGCCTCGGCTACTTCATCGTCTTCGGCCGGTCGTCCAAGTTTTTGTTCAAGCTCGGCATAGATCTTTTCAAGCAGGGCGGCCTTTTTGCGTACCGAACGCGGGACCCAATCCAGAGAGCGTAGCTCATCAAGCATGGCACCGCGGATGCGAAACTCGGCAAAGGTCTTGAACTGGATGTTCCGAGAGGGATCGTAACGATTGAGGGCGTCGATCAGGCCCATAACTCCAGCACTGATGAGGTCGTTTACATCCACATTCGGCGGTAGTCTCATGGCCAAGCGCCCGGCTACGTATTTGATGAGGGGAGTGTACTTTAGGATTAATTCATTGCGTTTCTGTAAGTCTAAGGATTGGGGTTTTTTCTTGCTTGGCATCTCTTGTTCCCTTAACAAAGCAACTCCGTTTTTCATGCTGCTACCCCCATTAATTTTCGACTAAAAAATTTGAGGCCTCCATCCAAGGGATTCCGATTTAGGGCCATCAAGGATTGGGCTATTTGGGAAATAGCCCTACTGATCCTGGCCTCGGGAAAGAGTTCTATAAAAGGCCGCTGGGCTTGGATGGCCTTGGAAACTACTTGATCAAAGGGCAAAATACCCATCAAATTAAGAGAAAGGCTTCCTAAAAAACGTTCGACCACAGCTACCAACTGGTGGAAGACCTGTTTGCCTTGGCTTTCATGCTGTACCCCGTTGATCACCAAGTGAAAGCTTTTAAGCCCATAACGATGGTAAAGGACCTTGATCAAGGCATAGACATCGGTCAGGGAGGTCGGTTCAGGGGTGACGATCAGTATCCGTTCCTGAGAAGCCAGGTTGAAATAGAGGACGTTTTCCGAGATCCCGGCGGCGGTATCCAAAACAACGATATCCACTTCGGCTTCAAGGACTTCAAATTCCTCGAGTAATAGGAGCTTTTCACCCTCAGTAAGGTTGGTCAGCCGGACGATTCCAGAACTTGCGGGGAGGATCTTGATGCCTCGCGGTCCTTCAACGATGATGTCTCTTAAGCTACATCTCCCGGCCAAGACATCGGAAATATTGGCCTTGGGGGTAAGACCGAAGAGGACGTCGATATTAGCCAAGCCCAAATCGGCATCAAAAAGGAGTACCCGCAAGCCCAAGGCTTGCAGGGCCAAGGCCAGGTTAGCTGCAAAGCTCGTTTTACCCACTCCGCCTTTGCCGCTGGAAATGGCAAAGACCCGTGGGCCGACAGTCTCAATAATAGGATGTTTGAGGGCTAGTTGCTGGTGCATGAAGCCTCCTCCAATTCGAGATTGCGTAAAAGGAGACCTAAAAGGCGTCGGGAGGTAGCGCGTTCAAAATCTTCTGGTACCCGTTCACCAGTGGAGATAAAGCTGATCGGTGGCACCTGGGGCAGGAGAGTCCAGAAGAGTGGTCCGCCCAGGGCCAAGGATTCACTATGGGTGAGAATGATGGAGAAAAGCTCTTGTCCACGGAATTTTTCAAGCAGGGCCAGGACCCCTGAAGGGGCCTCGGTGGCCGGGACCACTAGATGTACCCCTGCTTCTGGTACCTCTTGCAGCAAACGACTTAGGCGAGAGACGGAGAAAAAGGCCCCAAGGGCAGGGGTATCTACCAAGAGATAATCATAATCCGACCAATCCCTGATCTTTTGGGCAAAGTCTTGGTCATGGCGGATAAATTGGAGGGGGATCTCTAAGAGGGCGGCGAAGCGATCGATCTGTTCCCGGGCCCCTACCCGCACGGTGTCTAGGGAAAGAATGGCCACCCGATACCCCTGATAGAGAAGCCTTGCCGCCAGTTTCACCGCCGAAGAGGTCTTTCCTACCCCGCCTTGGCCTACGAAGAACTGGATCTGGGGCAGCTCAACGAAGCGGACCTTTTGGCCCACCTTTTTCGATAAGGTCTTTAGAAAATTTTTCGGGGTGAGATCACCGTTCGATCCAAAGAGGAGCAAGGCGGCCTGAGGGATTTCTTGGCTTAACAAATGATAGAAGAAAGAGGTCTTTGGTTTTAGGGAACCGCTCAGGCGTTCAAGGAGGGTCTTGATCGTTTCCAGTTCTTTGAGAAGGGTCGAGAAGTTTTCTATCTCTCTTGGCCTTGGTTCCACCGGTGGATCAAAGTCAACGGCAGCGGTGATCTCATAAAGCCACTTGCTCCCTTCCTTGACCCGGCGCGTAGAGAGAATGACCGCCTCCTCCCCCAAGGTCTCTTTGACCTTGGCCAAGGCCTCAACGCTGCTCTGGGCCCTAAACCGTTGCACCTTCATTTCATCCTCACCGTTTCAAGGATTTCGACCGAGACCAAAGCCGGTATCTCTGCGTGGGAAATAATGGCGGCTTGGGGCAGAGAACGTTCCACCAGTCGTCTGAGGTGCCGCCTGATGACCGGTGAGGCTAGAAAGACCGGATGGTAGTCTTTGGTCATCATCCGATCAGCCGCCTGGGTCAAGGCAGCTACGATACGGCTGCCCACCTTGGGCTCAAGGGTAAGGAAGGTCCCTTGATCAGTACGCTGTAAGCCCCGTCGAATGGCCTCCTCGATGTCTTCACCGATGGCTGCGGCGTAGAGTTTGTTCTCTGGGGTGAGGTAGGGGCGAACGATTACGCGGGCCAGCCTCTGGCGGATATATTCGGTCAGGACCTCGGGGTCTTTTATGTTCTGCCCGTAGTCCGCGATGCTCTCGATGATGGTGAGGAGATCCCGGATGGAGACCCGCTCGCGAACGAGATTTTGTAATACTTTCTGAATAACGCCAAGATTAACAACATTGAGGCACTCTTCCACGGCCTTGGGGAAATTCTTGGAAAGGGCATCAAGCAGGCGCTGTACTTCTTGACGCCCCAGTAATTCGTCGGCATGGGATTTGATTACCTCGGCCAAGTGGGTGACCACTACTGTGGAAAGATCCACCACTGTGTAGCCGGCAAGCTCGGCCTCATCCCGTTTGTCCTCGGCGATCCAAAGGGCCGGTAGACCAAAGGCCGGTTCTTTGGTGGGAATGCCCTCTATCTTTTTCTTTACCCCTCCTGGATCCATGGCCAGGTAATAACCCGGCATGAGCTCGGCTCGGGCCACCTCCACGCCCTTGATGAGGATCACGTATTCACCTGGTTTGAGCTGGAGATTATCCCGTACATGAAGCGGAGGGATGATTAGCCCCATCTCCAAGGCGAATTGACGCCGAAGGGTGCGGATGCGCTCTAACAGATCACCCCCTTGGCTCTCATCCACCAGAGAGATGAGGGCGTAGCCTACTTCGAGCTCTAGGATATCTATTACCAGGAGTTCTTCGATGGCCTCTGGTGGGGTTACTTCTTCCGGGACGGCTTCGGCCTCTTCCTCTCGGCTGACCAATTCTTTCTGAGCCCGGTAGGCCAAATAGGCCAAGCCGCCCATAAAAAGGGCAAAGAAGGAGAAGGGCAGGGTGGGAAGACCAGGCATGAACCCGAAAATAAAGACGATCACCGCCGATAGGGCCAGGGCCTCAGGGCGCACGGCAAACTGCCGGGCGAAGTCCTTGCCCATGCTGGCCTCAGCCGCTGCCCGGCTGATGATGATACCCGCGGAGGTGGAGACGATCAGAGCCGGGATCTGGGAGACGAGCCCGTCTCCGATGGTAAGGAGGGTGTAAGTATGAGCTGCTTCTCCAA
>CAZKEG010000115.1:0-4774 GCA_964551715.1 uncultured Thermodesulfobacteriota bacterium | reverse complement strand
TCCAGCCCCGGTGTTATCGACTATTTTTTCCGCCCTGGCCGGTGGAATCTCGATCTTTTTTTTCTCTTTTTGTATCTCTGCTCCTTGGGTCCCTTTTTTGAGACAGATCATTTCCGGCCCGAGATCTAGGAATCCCTCTAAAGAACACCGAAAAAGGGCCAATTCCTGATGGGTCAGAAAAAGGAGTTTTGTTTTTCTCAAAAGACCTTTTAAGGCAGAAAGCCCACGGGAGGCATAGATCTCACCAGGGTCAAGGCTTACTTCTCCTTCATGTTGAGCGGCCAGTCTTTGATGGAATTCAAACCCCTCGTCGGTGATGAAAGAACTCAGATGAAGCCACCCCTTAGATCGTTCCGGGAAAAAAGAGGCCAAACTCTTTTCTTCTGAATGAGGGCAGACGAAGATGGCTCGATCTTTAGCGGCATCGAGGATGATCAGGGATCGGCTGGTCTCTCCCCGACGGATCACCTGATTAAGATCCACTCCTTTGAGTTCGTCCAAGGCCAAATCCCCTTCCTCGTCTTCGCCGACTATTCCGATAAATCCACAGGAAAACCCCCAATTTTTCAAGGCATAAATGGTATTGGCCGCCGAGCCTCCCCCGCAACGCCCCAAAAATTTCCCTTTCTGTTCGAGAAGATCCTTTAAGGTCTCGAAATCCTGTCGATCTCCCCATATCTCCCGGCCTGGCTTGAGGGATTGGCCGCGAAATTTGATGGCTTTAAGTTCCTCTACCAGGAAGAAATAGTCGATGTTAAGCGCTCCTGAGCCCCAGATCTTCAAATTTTTCCTCCCAGGAAATAAGGGTCTCAAGGGCCGTTTTGAGACACCTTTTAGAGATATCCGGATAGCATCGCCGAAAGAGCTGGACTAAGGTGGTCGGTTCTCGGCGCCGTTTGACCAAAGAAAGTCGATAACTAAGGACATACAGGGCCCGGCGATAAAAGTAAGTCCGGGACTCAAGGCCCAAGGCCTTGGTCAAGAAGAGGTCCAAGGAATAGCGTCCGGGCCAGAGCAATAACCCGCGTAGAAGATAAAAGGAAAAACGGCGGTCACGTTCCAAGGACCATTCCAAAAGATAATGAATAAACCGGGGTGGGAGGCTGAGTCGTCGTTGGAAGGCCGGAATGATCTGGTTGTGGGCTACGTCGTCTGTGACCAAATGAAAGAGATAACCTAAAGAGAAGGCCTTAAGCTCTGGCCTAAAGGCACAGGAGAGCAGGCGCCTGGCCGCCCTGAGGCTATGATAATGTTCACGCCAACCAGCCCGGCCAACCAAGAAGTCCGGGGCGATACTACCGTAGAGAAAGGCCCACCCGTTTTCTGAAAGGAATTGGGCCAAAGAGAGATTCAGAAGGGGAAGTTCTTCAAAGAGACGGAGGGACAATTCCAGGTGTACCCCTGGGCCAAAGGCCAGGACCGAGGCCGGAAACAACCAGGCCACCGTGGTCACCAAGATGAATTTGAGCATCGATTACCTCAACCGTAGACCCTGGTCAGTCTCTTTTCTGAAGATACCACGTATTCATAGACTGTGTCTCGGTTAATTTTATCCGCCGGAAAGGCAATCATCTCCGCCCGTGCACCCGGGGCCAAGCGCCCCAAGGAAGGATTTTTCAAGGCCTCTGCCCCCCAAAGGGTGGCCATTTTGAGAAAGACCTCTGGGGGAAGGGTGGGAAAAAACCGAACCAGGGTCTTGATTTCGGCAAAGATGGAGAGCCGATCATTGCTGGCCAGACTATCGGTGCCTAGACAGGGTTCCAATCCGGCGGCGAGCATCTTGTCCACTGGAGGCAGACCTACCCCCAAGAAGGTGTTGCTTCGGGGGCAAAGACAAGGCCTGGCCTTATGTTTGGCCAGGATTTCAAGGTCCTTTTCTGAGACCTGGACGGTGTGGACACAGATGGTATCGGCATCTAACACGCCCAGGCGTTCCAAATAGGCCACCGGCCCGAGTTTAGGGGCCTCAAAGGAGGCATTCCATTGTTCCCGTTCCTCAAGGAGGAGCCGAATGGGTCCGCGGCCTTCCTTCAGAAAGAGGACCTCTTCTGGTGACTCGGCTACATGCAAGGAGAAAGGTAGACCGAATCGTCTGGTCCAGCTCTTTATGGCCTGAAGCAATACGGGAGAAACGGTATAAGGGGCATGAGGAGAGAGACTAAAGAGGATCTTTTTATCTCGGACCTGATCCTTGATAAAGTCCTTTAGGGAACTCCGGCCTTTAAAGTCTATAACCTCACGGAAGAAGACAGCCCGTAACGGACCCTCGCGCAAGAGATTGATGGTCAACCCGGTGTTGCCCACGTCTCCCACCAGGCCGATACCCTCTTTCCATAACTCGTCCAGGGCCTGTTGGGCGGCCTGTTGGACCTCTTCGGCCGAGATCTCGGTTCGTTTGCGGATGAGATTCTTGACCCAGGTGATAAAGGAGCCCGAGGGGGTCAGGCGCCATTTGAGGGCTGAAAGTTCTAAATGGGTATGGGCATTGACCAGAGCTGGCATAAGGACCATTTCGCCTAGATCATGGAGCCGCCCGGAAAAGGTCTTTTTAAGCTCTCGGTAGGGCCCAACGGCGGTGATACGTCCTTTGGTGGTGATTACGGCCCCATCCTGGATAAGGGGGCTTTCTATAGGTAAGACGAATTTGGCTCTGTATAACGTTGGTTCCCTGAAAACCAGAATATCCATTCAACCCTCAAGGAGGGAATAATCCATTCGTCTCCGTTTTGGTTCATACCCGGCATCACGGATGATCTTTTCGATCTCTTCTACCGAGAGGCGATGAGAGACACCGGCTGCCGCGACCACATTTTCTTCGATCATGGTGCTTCCGAAATCATTAGCCCCGAATTCCAGGGCCACCTGGGCCACTTTAGGTCCCTGGGTCACCCAGGAGGCCTGAAGATTAGGAATATTGTCCAAAAAGATCCGGGCCAAGGCAAGTATCTTTAGGTACTCTACCGGAAGGGCCTTTGGGGTGATAAGTTCCATGTTTTTCCCGGGCTGAAAGGGCCAGCAGATAAAGGCGGTAAAGCCATGGGTCTCGTCCTGAAGGGCCCTGATCTTTTCCAGGTGTTCGATTCGCTCCTCGATGGTCTCAATATGCCCGAACATCATGGTGGCAGTGGTCTTTAGCCCCAACCGATGGGCGGTACGCATCACCTCTAGCCACTCTCCAGCCGTACACTTATTTGGAGAGATCTTTCTTCGCACCCGATCGGCCAAGATTTCGGCCCCACCCCCGGGGATAGAATTAAGCCCCGCAGCAATAAGGCGCTTCAAGACCTCCTCAAGGCTTAAGCCTGAAAGGCGGCTAAAATGGACTATTTCCGGGGGAGAAAAGCCGTGGATATGGATCTTCGGGAAACGGCCTTTGATGAAACGAAGCATCTCTTCGTAAAATTCCAAGGGTAGATCGGGATGTAAGCCACCCTGTAAGAGGATCTGGATGCCGCCCAAGGCCAAGGTTTCTTCGATCTTTCGGGCCAATTCCTCAAAGGGAAGGACAAAACCTTCGGGGTCTTCCGGAGGGCGATAATAAGCACAAAACTTACATCCGGAGATGCAAATATTGGTATAGTTGATATTTCGATCGATGATATAGGTCACGATGCGTTCAGGATGAAGTCGAAACCGGACTTCCCGGGCCAGATAACCCAAGGTGTAAAAGTCCGCCTCTTGCCACAGAAAAAGGGCTTCTTCAGGAGAAAGGCGTTGGCCGTCTAGGACTTTTTGGACCAATCCGTCAAGCTTCATGCCCAACTGGTATCAAGGACTCGGGCTCCCGTCAACGAAGGCCCGAGGCATTTTTACCAAAGAAGTGATTGTCTGGATCTAAAGAGACACATTTTCGTAACGCTGCAATGTGTTATCATGGTGGCATGCTCGTCTTGGCCATAGAGACCTCTTGTGACGAGACGGCGGTGGCCGTCCTCCGTCACGGCCGGGAGGTATTGGTTAACCTGGTGGCCTCGCAAGTGGATCTGCACCGTCGATACGGAGGCATCGTCCCGGAGCTTGCCTCTCGCCGCCACATGGAGGTGATCTACCCTCTTACCGAGGAGGCCCTTTCACGAGCCGGTCTCTCCTTAAAAGACCTTTCTGGCCTGGCGGTGACCAACGGCCCGGGGCTTATTGGTGCCCTGGTGGTCGGTGTCTCGTTTGCCAAGGCCCTGGCCTTCAGCACTGATCTCCCCCTGGTAGCGGTGGATCATTTAAACGCCCATTTTTTGGCCATTTTCCTTGAAGAAGAACACCCGAGCTTTCCCTTTGTCGCCCTGGTGGTCTCCGGGGGACATACGGCCCTTTTTTATGTAGAGAGCCATCTCCGCTACTATCTCCTGGGCCAGACCCGAGACGATGCCGCGGGAGAGGCCTTTGACAAGGTCTCAAAGCTCCTTGGTCTTGGTTATCCCGGGGGCCGAATCATAAGCAAACTGGCTGAACATGGTGACCCAGAGGCCATTTCTCTTCCGCGGCCTATGCTTACCAAAAGCCCCTTTGACTTTAGTTTTTCAGGCCTAAAGACGGCGGTAGTCTATTACGTTAGGGAACGCCAAGCCAAGGGAGAAGAGATCCCCCTTCACGATCTCTGTGCCAGCTTTGAGGTGGCGGTAGTAGAGGTGCTGGTCAAAAAGGCGGTGGCGGCGGTCAAGGCGACCCAGGTAAGAAACTTGGTAGTAGCCGGTGGGGTAGCAGCCAACAAACGCCTCAGGCAGGCCTTAAGAGAAGCGGCAGAAGAAGAGGGTTTCTCTCTCTTTCTTCCACGTCCAGA
>CAZKEG010000114.1:0-4816 GCA_964551715.1 uncultured Thermodesulfobacteriota bacterium | reverse complement strand
TGGCACATATTGTAGAAGAAGGAAAACCAAAGCCCGGTGCCTCTTTGCGCCATTCACCAAGTATTCTAAGCGATGAGAAGACACGAGCTCGTATCAAGACTTATCTTGAGATGGCTTTACCAGCCTTCCCAGCCTTGAACAAACTTATTTTCGGCCATACCCACGTGCCTTTTTTGAACGGAGAGCTGGAAATCGACACCCCTGCCGGAAAACGGAAAATCGTCTGTTTTAATACCGGTGGCTGGGTCACGGATGTTTATGATGCCGATCATTTGACCACTAGTCGGCCCTTCGTCTTGGGGGTACGAGCAGACGGAGAAATAGAATCTTTTGATATCCCTTGGCCTAGTTATGAAGAATTTGAGTCTATTGAAGGCCTTGAAAGGGAAAAGGCTCGTAAACGGACCAAGAAACTGATTTGGAAAAAACTAGTTGATTAGTGCATTTGGATATAGGGATAGGCAAATTGCCTGTCTCCTAAAGCTACTTTTTCAAAGGTTTCGACTTATTATGGCAGCCGTTTGGATGGCCGGGGTGGACGGGTGTCAAGGGGGTTGGCTGGCCCTAATGGGCAAGTTTGTCGGAGAAAAATTTGTCCAAGAAAAACCGGTTCTTCTTTCCTGTTTTGAAGAAATTTTTAGACTGCCAGAGTCACCGAAGATCATCGCCGTGGATATTCCCATTGGTCTCTTGGACGAACCCCTATCAGGTGGACGTGAGTGTGACCGCCTGGCCAGACGCCTCCTTGGTTGGCCAAGGGCAAGCAGTATATTTACCCCACCTACCAGGCCGGCCTTGAAAGCCAAGGACTACCACGAGGCCAAATCCCTTTCCGGAGGTCTTAGTAAACAGGCTTTTTATATCCTTCCCAAAATTTGTGAAGTAGACGAGGCCCTAGGAAAGATTCCCGAGGGTGTAATCTTTGAAACCCACCCAGAACTGGCTTTCATGAGGCTGGCAGGCAGACCTCTTAAGACAAGTAAAAAAACCTCTTTAGGCCAACAAGAAAGGAAAGATTTGCTCACCGAGACCGGACTTTTTTCTTCCCTTAGGGACAATTTGTCGTCTTTCCCCAGAAGGGCAGGGCTTGATGATCTCCTTGATGCCTATGCCTGTCTCTTGACGGCCCTGAGGATCCATCAAGGGGAGGCTCAATGTCTTCCAACGCAACCACCCCGAGACAGCCTCGGGAGGCTGATGGCCATCTGGTTCTAGGTACGTAAACGATTAATGACCTTGGCCCCGATCAGATCTCCCCAGACATTGACCGAGGTGCGCATCATATCGAGGAAGCGGTCTACGGTGAGGATAAGCCCAATCCCCTCAAGCGGTAGCCCCACGGCCTGAAGGACCATGGTCATCGTAACCAGACCGGCCCCAGGGATGCCAGCAGCGCCAATGGAGGCCAAGGTAGCGGTAAGGAAAATGGTTACCTGTTGGGCTAGACTAAGGTGGAGGTGGTAGACATTGGCAATGAACATAGCAGCCACTGCTTCGTAAAGGGCGGTGCCATCCATGTTAACGGTGGCTCCCAAGGGGAGGACGAACCCGGCTATCTCTTTAGGAATTCCAGCCTTTTCTTCCGCTACCTCTAGGGAGATAGGCAGTGTGGCCGAACTTGAGGCCGTGGAGAAGGCTACTAAAAGGGCCTCGCGTACCTTAAGGAAATACCGCCAAGGAGCGGTCTTTCCCGACAGCCAGAGAATGAACCCAAGAGTGATTGAGGCGTGAAAGGCAAGCCCTGAAACTACGGTAAGCACATACTTAGAGAGGCTGAAGAGCGGCTCAAGTCCTTTTTCCGCCACTATTCGGCTGACAATGGCAAAGACCCCCACTGGGGTTAGATAGATGATCCACCGGATGAGGCAGATTAGAGCGTCGTTTAAGGCCTCGAAGAAATCAAAGAGGGCCTTCCTCTTGGCCTGAGGGAGGTTTAAAGTAGCCAGCCCAAGAAGAAGAGCAAAGAAGATAATGGGCAATACCTCTCCCTCAGCCACACTCTTTACCGGATTGCGGGGGATAATACTCAGGACCAAGTCATGCAAAGTGATGCTCTTTAGATGAACCCCGGAGGCGGTAAGGGCAGTCACTTCGGTTCCTGGCCGAAGGAAGTTGACCAGGATGAGCCCGGTGAGGACCGAAAGAGAGGTGGTCAGCAGGTAATAGATCAGGGTCTTTAGCCCGATTTCTTTAATTTTAGTCAAAGAACCAAGTCCAGAGAGACTGACGTAGACCGAAGCAAAGATAAGAGGGGCGATGATCATCTTGAGGAGGCGGAGAAAGATTTCTCCTAGAAGATAGACGGACTGGGCCAGCGTGGGGATATAAAGGCCAACCAGGATGCCCAAGACAATAGCCAGGAGGGTGAGGTTTTCCACGGAACGCCAAAAGCGCATAAGCTTGCTCTACCATGCCCAAGGCGAGGGTCAAGGACCAAGGTTTTCTTATAATTTGGGCAAGTAAATCTTAAAGCAAGCCCCTTGTCCTGGTTCGCTTTCCACCGCTATACGCCCGCCGTGAGCCAAAACGATATGTTTAACGATGGCCAACCCTAGCCCGGTTCCTTGTTTAGGCCCTTTGGTGCCTTGATAAAAGCGTTCGAAGATCCGTTCTTGTTCCCGAGGAGAGATCCCCGGGCCTTGATCCTGGACTTGAAGAAGCAAGAAATTTCCTTCCTCTTTTAGATCCAGGAAAATTTTTCCTCTTTCAGGGCTAAATTTGACCGCATTGTCCAGAAGATTGATGACCGCTTGGACCAAACGATCAAAGTGCCCACGGACCAAGGCCTTAGGTGCCTGATCTCTCAATGAAATAGCGATGTCTTTTATCTGGGCCTGGGGCCTTATGGCCTCCAGGGCCTCCCAAATCACCTCGGTCAAAGAGAGATCCTCTTTTTCTTCTTCAGGGATACCGCGGGTCTCAAGGCTGGAGAGAAGGAGTAGGTCGTTCACCAGGTCACTCAAACGCTTGGCATGCCTCCAGATAATGGAGATCTGTTCCCGGACCAGTTCTTGGTCTTCCAAGTCCTCGTTTAGGAGATTTTCGGCGTAACCGGCAATGGCGGTGAGAGGCGTCCTGATCTCATGGGTGATGTTGGCCACAAAGTCCCGCCGCGATTCCACTAATTTTTTAAAGGGGGTGATGTCTTCAAGGATGAGGGCATATCCTTGATCTTCGAAGCTCAATAAGCGCAGAGAGATCCGTTTCGGAGCAGGCCAAAAGAGCTCGAATTCAATAGGGTCTTGCCTTTTTTCTTGAATGCTCCTTAAGACGGCCTCTTCGCGAAATATCTCAAAAACCGAAAGAGGTGGATTGATCTGAGAGGCCAAGATCTTTGAAGCGGCAGGGTTAGCATAGATCACTTCATCTTTGTTCACCAACAATATACCTTCACTAAGCCCTTCGAGGATTTTTTTTAACTTGTCCCTTTCTTTTTTATAGGTCCAGAGTCTTTCTTGTTTTTGCCTCAAAAGATGGGCTATTTCTCGAATCTCCGGGGCAAATTTCTCCTCTTTGGTTAAGATCTCTTGAGGCTCTTCCATTTCAAGCAGGGCTTTAATCTCGTTCAACAAAGACGAGGTCCTTTCTCGCCAACGGACCCGATACCAAAGGAAAAGACCCAAAAAGATGGCTATTAAAGTAAAAAAGATAAGGATATCTAACATGAGGCGTTTTCACTCCGGTTTGAATCTGTAGCCAAGCCCCCAAACGGTCTCGATAAGGTCGGCACAAGGCCCCAGTTTCTTTCTCAAACGGCGGATGTGGGTGTCTACCGTACGGGCATAACCCTCAAAGGTATAACCCCAAACCTTATCCAAAAGGACCTCACGGGTGAGGACCTTCCCTCGGGCCTTAAACAGGGTTAGCAAAAGGGCAAATTCCGTCCGGGTGAGGTGAATGGGTTCATCTTTGATGGTCACACGGTGCCGGGTAACGTCAATAAGGAGATCTCCGATACGGAAGATTTCCTCGGTCTGGAATTTGTTTTCAAAACGACGCAAGACGGCCTTTACCCGTAAGACAAGCTCCCGAGGGCTAAAAGGTTTGACGATGTAATCATCTGCACCAACTTCAAACCCGATGATGCGATCGATTTCTTCTCCCTTGGCGGTGAGGATGACCACGGCGATCTCTTTGATCTGTTGACGGATCTTGAGATGCTTACAGAGTTCCAGACCATCTCCGTCAGGTAGCATCAAATCGAGTATTATCAATTGCGGTGGCCTTTTTTCGATCAGATCAAGGGCTTCTTGCAAGTTATAGGCTATGGCCGTTTCAAATCCTTCTTTTTTTAAGGCCCTGGCCACCAAAAGGGCAATGTCTTTCTCGTCTTCAACGATCAAGATCAAGGGATTAGACATGACTTAAATTTATCGTATCCATTACCTCCTTTTCCACCCCTCAGCAAAATTTTGATTTTTGTCTAAAAGAAAAATTTTTCCTCATAAAGGTAAACCGCCCCGGGTTTGTCGGAGAGATAAATCTGTAGGAGGATAGAACTATGGACAAATCAAAAAGGTTTTCTCAAGAGGTAAAGGAACGGGCGGTTCGATTGGTTCTTGAAAAACCAGCGGGAATACCCTTCCCAATGGCCGGCCATCAACTCTGTTGCTGAGAAGATCGGCTGTTCTCCTGAATCCCTTCGCCGGTGGATTCGCCGAAAAGAGATCGACCTCGGCAAACGTGATGGGGTAACTAGCGAAGGGCCTGCACACTTGGCATGGGTTTGCGCCACCACTTGTCCTGTAGGTTGGTCATCTAAATAAACAGATTCACTTCAAGCGCTCTTTCCGAAGGGAAGTAGTTTCCCAGGTCC
>CAZKEG010000113.1:0-4944 GCA_964551715.1 uncultured Thermodesulfobacteriota bacterium | reverse complement strand
CTTTACTTTTTCTCCTGTTTTTCGAGTTTTTTGTAGTAATCAGCGTATTTTTTCATAAATTTTTCCACACGCCCAGAGGTGTCAAGGATCTTCTGTTCTCCGGTGTAAAAGGGATGACACTTGGCACAGACCTCAACCCTGAGCTCAGGAACCGTGCAGCCCACAATGATCTCGTTGCCGCAGGCACAACGAATGACCGCCTTTTCGTAGTATTTCGGATGAATACCTTTCTTCATACTAAATTCCTCCTCTCAAAGTCGCCTCTATAAAACCATAACCTAGACCTTTATCAAGGCTTAACGATTCATGGCTGCCAAGAACTCGGCGTTGCTCTTGGTCTCCTTCATCTTTTCCAGGAGAAACTCCATGCAATCGACCGGATTGAGCGGAGAAAGGAGCTTACGCAGGATCCATACCCGATTAAGCACCTCAGGTGGGAGAAGGAGTTCTTCTTTTCTGGTACCGCTCTTATTGATGTCAATGGCCGGCCAAATACGACGATCGGCAAGCTTACGATCAAGATGGATCTCAAGGTTACCGGTGCCCTTAAACTCTTCAAAGATCACTTCGTCCATGCGGCTTCCGGTATCTACCAGACAGGTGGCAATAATAGTCAGGCTGCCACCTTCTTCGATATTCCTGGCCGCCCCGAAAAAGCGCTTTGGTTTATGGAGGGCATTAGCGTCAATACCACCAGAAAGGAGCTTCCCGCTGGAAGGGACGACCGTGTTATAGGCCCGAGAAAGCCGGGTCAGGCTATCGAGCAAGATAACGACATCGTTTTTGTGTTCGACCAAGCGTTTGGCCCTTTCGATCACCATCTCTGCCACCTGGGTATGTCTTTGAGGCGGCTCGTCAAAGGTGGAACTGATCACTTCAGCCGCCGGCACATTCCGCTCCATATCGGTGACCTCTTCCGGACGCTCATCAATCAGAAGGATAATGAGATAGACATCCGGGTGGTTGCGGGCGATGCCATTGGCGATGTTTTGAAGGAGCATAGTCTTACCGGTCCGCGGCGGGGCCACGATGAGACCACGCTGCCCTTTCCCAATAGGGGTAAAGAGATCAATGACCCTTGTTGAAAAATTATCAGGGTCAGTTTCCAGACGGAGCCATTCATTAGGATAGATAGGGGTCAAGTTGTCAAAGAGGACCTTGTCTCTGGCCTTTTCCGGGTCTTCAAAGTTGATCTTTTCGACCTTAAGCAGGGCAAAATAGCGTTCCCCTTCCTTGGGCGGACGAATGAGACCGGAGACCGTATCACCGGTGCGCAGGTTAAAGCGCCTGATCTGCGAGGGAGAGACATAGATATCATCCGGCCCGGGGAGATAGCTATAATCCGGGAAACGCAGGAACCCAAAGCCCTCGGGCAGGACCTCGAGCACTCCTTCGCCGTGGACCTCGCCTCCTTGCTCGAGATGGGCCTGAATAATAGTATAGATCAACTCCTGTTTGCGCATAGAAAGCGGGTTCTCTATGCCATATTGGGTCGCCAGCTCATAAAGTTCGTTAAGAGATTTCTTTCGCAGATCGGTGAGACTCAATACCTCTGGCGTCTCTTTTTCCGGTTCTTTGGCTTCCAGCATGATCAAACACCTCTTTTTTCAAAATTTTTGATAATGCCTGCTCACTAGGAAGGCTCATTTGGAGAGCAAAAACGGAGTTTAACCAGCAGGCTCTTTTAATATAGAAGCCTTGGGGGATTGGTGTCAAGTACATTCTACAAGCCTACGTCAAATCACAGAAATTTATAGCAGAGAATTCCTTATCACTTAAAAGGGAGGTCAAACGGCTTTACTGGCTACTTTAATCGAGCCCGCACTTTTAATTTATCGGCAAGGATTCGATTTTCTTAAACTTACCTCGTGTTGAATTTAACCACGTTTCCGATTAAGTTGTGCCCATGTTTAACAAAGAAAAGATCCTTGCGGCCATAAAAGACGATCTGGAAAAGATCGAAGCGACCCTTAGGGCCAATTTTGCTTCCTATGTGCCTTTTATCAATGATGTCAGTCAATATATCATCTTTGCTGGGGGAAAGCGTCTGCGTCCTCTCCTGATGGTCCTTTCCGCCCGTCTTTGCGGCTGCCAAAAAGACGAAGAGCAAATTTATCGCCTCTCTGTCCTCTTTGAATATCTCCACGCCGCCACCCTCCTCCACGATGATGTGGTAGACAATGCCCTCTTTCGTCGAGGTCGAAAGGCCGCCCACACCCTTTGGGGCAATCAGGCGGTCATCCTAGTTGGGGATTTTCTTTATTCTCGAGCTATTAGGATTGCCGTAGAAGAAGGAAACATGGCCATCTTAGACGTCATTTCGCGGACCACCACCCTGATGAGCGAGGGAGAGGTCCTCCAGTTGATCAATTGTGACAACGTGGAACTCACCGAAGAAGAATACACGGAAGTCATCTATCGCAAGACCGCGGCCCTGATCTCTGCCGCCTGTGAGGTAGGGGCCATCTTTGCCGAAAACGGGGCCAAATATGTCGAACTTATGCGGGAATTTGGCCGACACTTAGGTCTTGCCTTTCAAATTACCGACGACCTCCTTGACTACCTCGGAATCACTCAAGAAACGGGTAAAGAGGTGGGGAATGACTTTAAGGAAGGAAAAGTGACCCTCCCCTTAATCGTAGCCCTTTCTAAGGCCGATGAGACTGACCGGAATCGCTTGCTGGCCCTTATTAAGGACATCGAACCTACCCCAGAAACCTTTCAAGAAGCGGTGAATCTCATCGAAAAATATGACGGCTTTACCTATACCCGCCAGAGGGCCGAAGAACATATCAACCAGGCCTTATCTTTTCTCCAGGGCCTCCCCCGGAACGAAACACGCGATCTCTTAGAAGGTATTGCCCACTACGTCCTCATCCGTCGCCATTAAACTTCTGGCCGGATGAATTCGTAAAAAAGCACTAAATATTAAGGATTTTTTGGAGAAAAATCGATAAATTTTATTGCATCTCCCAGAGAGTCGTTTATGTTTTAGATATGCTTCTTAAGGCTACCCGCAAAGAACCGGTCCTCATGCAGACAGCCACTGGTCTGATACTCGGGCTTGTCTGTTACCATCATGGTATGGAGTCTTTGACCTTTGTCCTTGAAAAACGCGAATTCTTTGACCTGGAATGGCCGGCTATTATCGCCATTGATACCCATGGTTGGCATCCCATTCCACTAATGATCGAACACGTCGTCGTCCAACGGGCCAACGTGGTCTGGTATACGACGAACATTCCCGAAGTGTTGTTACAGCAGTATCGTGAACGCTTACCGATCAAACCAGACAAACCACCAGAGCCTTCACCGCCCAAACCCTCTCGTCGAGGAAGGGAAAAGATAGTCCTTTTCCCAGGCTCCAAACCAGAACAACCATGATCAAAATTGCTCCTTCCATCCTTTCGGCGGATTTTGGCCGTTTGGCCGAGGAAATCAAGGCCATCGAGGCCGCTGGGGCTGACCTCGTCCACATCGACGTTATGGACGGCTGTTTTGTTCCCAATATCACCATCGGCCCCTTGGTGGTAGAGGCTATCCGAGGAGTAACAAGGCTCCCTTTTGATGTGCACTTAATGATCGAAAACCCTGGTCGTTATCTAGAAGCTTTTGCTAAAGCCGGGGCAGACTGGATCTCGATTCACGCCGAGGCCTGTATTCATCTTCACCGGATGGTCACCCGGATCAAAGAACTTGGGAAAAAGGCTGGAGTGGCCATTAATCCCGCCACCCCCCTCGAAGTCCTTGATTACGTCCTTGAAGAACTAGATTACATCGTGATCATGAGTGTAAACCCGGGTTTTGGTGGACAGAAGTTTATTCCTTCCTCCCTGCGAAAGCTTGAAAGGCTTCGCCAGATGATCAAAGAACGTGGGCTTTCCGTAGAAATTGAAGTAGATGGGGGGGTAAACCTTGGGACCGTGGCTGAAGTTGTGCGTGCCGGAGGCGAAATCTTGGTCGCCGGGTCAGCGGTCTTTAAGAGTGAAAATTACCAAGAAACCGTTGCTCTCCTTCGCCAGAAGGCGCTTGAGGCCTCTCTTTAAGCCTTCACAAATGGCGCAAGCTGTGTCACTTTAAGCGATAATGAACATCTTTTTCTTCAAATTGGCGCTCCTGGTCTATTTGGTGGCCACGGTGGGCTTCTTAGTCTACCTCTACACCATGAAAAAAGAGGCCGCCCACGGGGCCCACTATGTCCTGCTCGTTGGTTTTGGCCTCCATACCATTAGCGTGGTCGCCCGCTGGATCGAGGCTGGACATCCGGCCCTAACCAATCTCCATGAAGCAACTTCCTTCCTCGGCTGGGGTCTGGTCCTGGGTTACCTGATCCTCGAATGGAAGATCCCTTCCCAAAAGGTCCTAGGGGCCTTTGTCTCTCCGGTGGTCACCATCCTCATGGCCTATTCTTCTTTCTGCCCTAAAGAGATCTTACCCTTGCCCCCGGTGCTTCGAAGCCTTTGGCTCCCGATACACGCCACTATCTCTATCCTGGCCTATGTCTTTTTTATCCTCATGGCCTGTGCTGGGGTTATGTATCTCTTACAGGAAAGACAGATCAAGAGAAAAAAATTGAGCGGGCTTTTTAAACGACTCCCCTCGTTAGAGACCATAGATCGTCTAAACGAATTGTCTTTAAAGATCGGGTTCCCTTTATTAACCCTTGGAATCATCACCGGGGCCATTTGGGCCGAAAAAGCTTGGGGGGCCTATTGGAGTTGGGACCCAAAAGAGACCTGGTCGCTCATTATGTGGTTGGTCTATGCCGCGCTCCTTCATGAAAGGCTGGCGGTGGGCTGGCGTGGCCGACGGGCGGCTATTATGTCCCTTATCGGCTTTGGGGTCTGGATAATCACCTTTTTTGTAGTAAATCTCTTCCTACCAGGGGCACATACCTATGTCGAATGGCACGGCTAAAGATCAAATCGTCCTCATCGGGCTCAA
>CAZKEG010000112.1:0-5049 GCA_964551715.1 uncultured Thermodesulfobacteriota bacterium | reverse complement strand
GGACCAAGACGAGATGAAACGCCGTTTGGCCCCTTTGGGTCGGCTTTCGCCGGTTGATTCCACCGGGGCCGGGCCGGCGACGACTTATGTCTTCCCAGGGGCCAAAGGAAAGATAGGGTTTATCGGGGCCATGACCCATCATTTTTGCCAAAAATGTAATCGTTTGCGTCTTACCCCTGAAGGTCGCCTGCGGCCTTGTCTGTTTTCTGATGAGGAAGTCGATCTTAAGGGCCTTTTGAGAAGGCCTCATACCTTGGAAGAGGTAAAAGAGACGATAAAAAAGGCCGTTTTTCTCAAACCAGCCACCCGTCTTGGGCGAGAATTTCCACGGCGACTTATGCGTTCTATTGGAGGATAAAAACTCTCTTGTCAAAATGTCTAAGTTCCGATAATCCCTGGTAGAATCTAATATTTCCTAAATAATTTTCTTAAATAATTTCGGGAGGTAAGGGTGCCGGGCTCCCGGAGTTTAAGGTAGGGAGGGAGAGATGCGTATTCCAGAAGATCGTCTTTATACCGAAAATCACCTTTGGTTGAAAAAAATGAAGGGGAACAAGGCAGTGATCGGTATCACGGATTTTGGTCAACTTCGCCTCGGCGAAGTCATTGACCTTGAACTCCCCGAGGAAGGAGACGAGATAGAAAAGGACGAGGCCTTTGGGAGCGTGGAGTCTTCCCAAGGGGTGGTTGATCTTGTTTCACCGGCAAGTGGGACCGTGATTGCCATCAATGAAGAGTTGCTCGATTCTCCAGACATCATCAACGAAGATCCCTATGACGAGGGCTGGATTATCAAGATCAAGCTCTCTGATCCAGAAGAATTGGAAGAACTCTTGACCCCGGATGAATACGAAGACATCGCCGCCAACGAAGAGATTCCGGTTGAGGAAGAAGAATTCGAGTTTGAGGAAGAGGAGTGATGCTTGTCTTTCTCTTTCCAGGCCAAGGTTCGCAGTATGTAGGCATGGGCAAGGCGGCCCTTGAGGCTGCACTTCGAGGTGAGGAAGTGTTTAGGGTGGCTGAAGAGATTACCGGTCTTCCTCTGCGCAAGCTCTGTCTTGAGGGGCCGCTTTCAGAGCTCACCAGGACTTATCATCTCCAGCCAGCCCTTACCGCGGTGAATTTGGCCGTCTATGAAGCTATTCGTGAAAGAGGGATAGAGCCGGAAATAGTGGCTGGGCATAGCCTCGGGGAATACAGTGCCCTTTATGCCGCCGGGGTAGTGAGTCTTGAAGATGTCTTTCGTTTGGTCCTGAAACGAGGTGAATTGATGGAACGAGAGGCCGAAAGACACCCCGGGGCCATGTATGCGGTTATAGGTCTTTCGCGGTTTGTGCTAGAAGAAATAGTACGCGAGGCCTCTCAAAAAGGGATCGTGGCCTTGGCTAATCATAATTCCCCGGAACAGATAGTAATCACCGGCGAGGAAGAGGCCACCTCCTTGGCTGCGGAGCTGGCCAAGGAGAAAAAGGCCCGGGTGGTACGGCTTAAGGTAAGCGGGGCCTATCACAGCCCTTTGATGGCTGAGGCTGCCAGGGATTTTGCCGCCTTTCTGGAAGAGATTCCCTTCCACCCCCCAAAAAAGACCATCTTTTTCAACGTCTCGGCCTCTTCCACCGCTGATCCTATGGAGATAAAGACTCTGATGGGTAAGCAGATCGAGAGCCCGGTGCGCTGGGTAGAAGAGGTCGAAAATATATATCAAGCCGGCGGGCGGACCTTTCTGGAAATAGGTCCTAAAAATGTCCTGACTAACTTGGTTAAAAAGATCCTCAAAGGGAAGAATGTTCATCTGGCTGCCGTAGAAGATCCCCAGATGATTGATTCCGTCCTGCAGGGGGTTTCTTAGCCCTTTTTGCCTTTATTCTCAAGAAAAGCCTGGTTTTGGTCGAAAAAAATGGTTGATGGAGGCCTTAAAATTAATCAATTCTTCCCTCCTAAACCCCAAGATCTGGGACCTAGTTCCGGAGTTGCTCTTTTTGCTTGATCGAGAATTTCGTTTCCTTTGGGCCAATCGTCTTACTTGTCAACGGTTGGGTTTTGGCCTTGAAGAACTGAAAGGCAAACGTTGTTTTGAACTGATTCACGGCTATCCTTCTCCGCCTCCTTGGTGCCCGATGAGAAAGGTCTTGCAGACCGGGAACCCGGCGGCCAATCCGGTGGTGGCTGAGTGTCTCAACGCTGAACTTTATGTGAGCGTAAGGCCGGTTTTAGATGAGGCTGGCAAGCTCAGGGCCTTTTGGCACTTGGCGGTGGAATCAAAGAAACTCGTCTACGAGACCAAGGCCATCTTTGAGACCCAGAAATACGAAATTGTAGGGCGTCTGGCCACTGGGGTGGCCCATGATATCAAGAACCTGATTACCTCTCTCTGGGGCCAGATTGATCTTTTGACCATGCTTACCAGTGAGCCGCGAATTCAGCGCCGGGTAGAAAAGATGAAACAGATCTTTCAAAAGATGAGCGAACTCTCGGAGAGATTTTGTTCCCTGGCCAAGCCTCAAGCGCAACAGTCTAAGTGGCTAAACGTCAACGAGGCCTTGGAGGAGGTCAGAAAGCTTCTGAAGGCCTTGGTCCCCCCGAGGATCACCCTTCGCCTCTTTGTAGACCCTAACGTGAAATATATCTTTATGGATAAGATTACCTTTGAGCAGATCATTCTCAACCTCGTCTTAAACGCTGTGGAGGCCATCTCCGGGGAGGGATACATTAACATCTACACCCGACTCAAGAGTGAGGGCCTTCAAGGGGAGAGAAAAGAGTTTGTTTCCATCGTGATAGAAGACTCTGGCTCAGGTATCCCCAGCGAAATCCAAGAACGGATATTTTCTCCCTTTTTTACCACCAAAAAGTCGGGGACCGGTCTGGGCCTGGCCTTGGTCAAGGCCGCCGTGGAGCGGACCGGAGGGTACATCAAGCTCTTTTCCGAAGAAGGTAAGGGGACCAAGTTCGAGCTGAATTTTCCTGGGTTTGAGGAGCCTTTTTATAAGGATTCGATGAAGTCTCTCACTGCTTCTTCCCAGAGGGCATAAAAAGAATTACTCCCCCCGAGGGCCCTTCGACCAAAGACGTAATTTATTTCGTTTAAAAGTGGATTTTGGTCCTTGATCAGAAAGTCAATGGCTGCCAGATTAAGTCCGCCTTTTTGGACCAGAATTTGGACCAAGGCCAAGGCCTTTTCTTCTAAGGCTTGATCCGGGCAGGAGATGAGCCGCCCGCCCTGGGCCAGATTTGACCTGAAAGAGCCTTCCAAGGCCCGCCACACCGGGATCAATCTTTTTCCACAGACGATAACACGTAGGTCATAAGGTGAAGGGATAAATTCCTGGGCCAGAAATCCAAAACGGCCTTCTTTTTCCAATTGTTTGAAAATCTTTAAGGCCTCTTCCAGGTCTGTTTCTTTCTCGATTAAGAAGATCTCTCGGCCTTCGTGTCCGTGATTGCCCTTGAGTACAAAGGGAAAACTTGGCCATTCTACCCTTTTGGCCCCAGGGTGTTCTCCTAAGGCGGCGATTTTTGGGAAACAGATGGTCTTCGGATGAGGAAGACCAAGGCCTTTGAAGAGCAGGATTTGGCCGATCTTTCCGGGGTATTTGAAACGAAGGTCATAGTTGGGGAAGACACGCACGCCAAGATCCCGACAAAGGTAATACAATTCCTGAGGGACGACCTGAGGGAAGATGACCGCCTTGGCCTTGGCCAAAAGATTTAAGAGTTCTTCATCCAAGGCAGTAAAGACCCAAAGGTGAAGATCCCCTTCGATCAGGGGGTGAAAAGAGATTATTGGCTGCTGCTCTTTGGTGTTTATATTTTTTTTCTGGGTCAAGTAGAACCTCCTGCTTGGTAAAGAGGTTTAACGTATTAAAGAGGGGCTATGCAAGCCGTCATACTGGCCGCTGGTTTGGGAACAAGACTCTATCCGTTCACCCAGAATTGCCCTAAAGGGCTCCTCAAAGTGGCTGGG
This sequence comes from uncultured Thermodesulfobacteriota bacterium, assembly GCA_964551715.1. GTDB lineage: Bacteria > Desulfobacterota > Thermodesulfobacteria > Thermodesulfobacteriales > Thermodesulfatatoraceae > CAZKEG01. Next base: position 1,085 of record CAZKEG010000112.1, on the reverse strand, counting down.
CGAGAACTCCTTTACCGGCATCTCTATCTGCTTTCTCAAAACGGTATCAAAGATTTTGTCATCGTGGTCAACCAAATGACCAAGAAGGCCTTTGAGGATTTCTTGAAACGCTATTCCTTCCCCTGTCGTTTGGTGGTCAATCCCTATCCCGAACGGGGGAATGGCTATTCCTTCTTTTTGGCCAAGGATTATATCTCCGGGCCCTTTGTCCTTACCATGTCAGATCACGTCTACGAACCGGAATTCGTGGCCCAGGCGGTCAAGGGTTTCGGGCTCATTGTAGATCGGGTTGGTCGCTACATCGACCCCCAAGAGGCGACCAAGGTCTCTTGTGAAGACGGGCGAATCAAGGCCATCGGTAAGGATCTTTCCCGCTATGAGGGCTTTGATACCGGTTTCTTTGTCCTTGAGCCGCAAGTCTTTGAGGTTGCCCAAAAGCTAGCCTTACAGCGGGAAGAAATAAGTCTTTCAGAAGTCGTCGGCGAGGCCCATCTTCCTTGCACCTATCTTTCGGGGTTTTTTTGGATGGACGTAGACACCCCGGAAGACCTTAAAAAAGCCACTAAATATTTGATCAAGACTGCGGTGAAGGGTACTGGAGACGGTCTTGTCTCGCGACTCTTAAATCGGCGGGTTTCGACCTTTTGTTCGCGTTACCTGGTCGAAAAGCTCTCTCCTAATCAGGCCACAATCCTTACTTTTCTTTTGGGCCTCTTATCTGCGGTCTTGGCCTGTCTTTCACCTTGGGCCGGAGGGCTCCTTTATCAGCTTAGTTCCATGCTCGACGGCATGGATGGTGAGATCGCCCGGGCAGCCCTTAAGACCAGCCGGTTCGGTGGCTGGCTTGATTCGGTGCTTGACCGCTATGTTGATTTTGCCTTCCTTTGGGCCCTGGCCGTTTATCTTAAGCCTAAGGATATCTTTTCCTTCTCGATAATCTTACTGGCTGTCTTTGGCTCTTTGATGGTTAGTTATTCCACTGAACGCTATCGAGGCGCCTTTCAAGAAGACGCCTATGTAGTGCTTAGGCCCTTGCGTTATCTGCCGGGTAAACGGGATGAACGGATCTTTTTGACCATGCTCTT
>CAZKEG010000111.1:0-5107 GCA_964551715.1 uncultured Thermodesulfobacteriota bacterium | reverse complement strand
AAAAAAGGTCAAGGCTTCACCGATCAGGTTTCGCGAGACACCGTCTGGTTTGATCAGGCTTAGAGTCCGTTCCATGATTACCTCCTGCCAAGATTTTCAGACCAAGCCGAGCCTTAGCAAAGGTTATGAGAAGCGTCAACTCGGGACAGCTACCGCCCTAATGATATCGGTGACCGAAAGCACCCCCACAGGGACGATCTTTCCCGTTCGCTTAGAGAGGACCAACAACCGATGGACCCGATTGTTGATCATCTTGGCCGCAGCCTCTCTCAAAGTAGCCTCACCGTCTATGGTATAGGGCTTGGGACACATGATGTCTTCGGCATCCATCTCAAAGATCTTTGCTCCGTATTTGTCCAAAGCTCTTACTATATCCGAATGGCTAATGACGCCCATGAATTCTCCTTCCGGACCAATGACGATCACGGCATGGACCTTAAATTCGTCCAAGGTCTTGATGATCTGGTCTAAAGAGGCGTCTATCTTTACGGTGACCACACTCCGACTCATGATATCAGCGACCTTTATTTGTTTGACGTCTTTCATGCCGACCTCCTGCTATTCTCGAATAATCTATAACCGTTTAACATAGCCTTCCCCCAGGGGGAACATCTATGGAAAAGAAACATCTTGCTCCCAAACCTGTTTTATGTCTGGCCCCGATGGCCGGGCTTACCCATGCTGCTTTTCGGGAATTAGTGGCTGATTTTGGCGGTTCCCCCATATTTTTTACTGAAATGCTCAATGTACGAGCTCTTGTCTACCAAAATCCGGAAAAAGATCCTTATCTTGTTTGCGGGGAGAAAGATCGACCCCTAGTGGCCCAACTGGTGGGGCGAGAGCCAGAGCTTTTTGCCAAAGCAGTCGAAAGACTCGAGGCCCTTGGGCGTTTCGATGGCTATGATTTGAATTTCGGCTGTAGCCGCGGGGCCATCCAACGATACGGTTGGAGAGTGGCCCTGATGGAAGAACCAGCCCTGGCCTTAGCCATTGCCAGGGCCGTATGTCAAAGGACCTCTAAGCCGGTTAGCGCCAAACTGCGTTCTGGAAGGACCCATGATCGGCAAAAACTACTGGTGCTGGCCAAGGGCCTTGAAGAGGCTGGCGTCAAGGTCATCATCTTACATCCCCGAGCGGCTAAAGATGGATTCAAGCGCCTGGCCTGTTGGGAAGAGATCACCTTTTTGGTCGAAAATCTTTCTATCCCGGTCATCGGAAACGGCGATGTCTTCTCCCCAGAAGATGCCTCTCGTCTGCTCGAAGAGACCAAGGCCTTCGGGGTCATGATCGGTCGGGCGGCCCTTTTGCGCCCTTGGATCTTCAAGGATATTCGGGATTATTGGGCAGGAAGGTCCCTTTCGCCTCCTCCCGAACCGTTCAGCCCTCTAAAGAGATTAGCCGAGTTGATGGACCGTTATCTCCCGAAAAGTATCCGTGAAAAGCGCTTTGAACTCTATCTCTTTTGGTATCTCCAGAATTTTCCTTATGGCCTTCATTACTTTGGAAAAGTCCAACGGGTTAAAGGGCTTCAGGCCAAATTGGCCCTCTTAGAAGAACTCCTTGCCCGTGAAAAATTTCGACCTTATCCAGCCAAGCCCTATCTCTTGCGTTAACTTAAAAATCCATCTTGTTTTCAAAGCGGCCTCACGGTAAGTAAGGGCAGGAAGGAGGGCAGGATGTTGGACTATTTTCTCACCCGTGAACAAAAGATCATCGTCGAAGTGGCCCGACAAATCGGCGAAGACTACATCAAACCCTATGCCCATGAATGGGATGAAAAAGAAGAATTCGATTGGCGCCCTATCAGGGCCATGGCCAAGGCCGATCTCTTCGGCATCTTCATTCCCAAAGAATACGGCGGCCTTGGTTTTGGGACCTTTGAAAATTGTTTGGCGGTAGAGACCCTTTCTAAATATTGCGCCGGGGTGACGACGACCTTTGCCGCCAGCGGCCTGGGGGCTTATCCCATTCTCATTGCCGGCAACAAGGAACAAAAGGCCAAATACCTGCCGGAGATCGCTGCTGGCCGTAAACTATGCGCCTTTGCCTTGACCGAACCTCAAGCCGGGAGCGACGCTGCCTCGATCAAGACCACGGCCCAAAAAGACGGCGACTATTATGTCTTAAACGGCATCAAGCAATGGATCACCAATGGTGGCATTGCTGACATCTATATCGTTATTGCCCTTACCGATCCAAAGAAGGGGGCCCGTGGGGCCAGTGCCTTCATCGTCCATAAGAATGATCCAGGGTTTGCCATCGGGCAGAAAGAAAAGAAAATGGGGCTTCGGGCCTCGGTGACGACAGAGCTCTTCTTTTCCAACTGTCACATCCCTAAGGACCGCCTCTTGGGCCGAGAAGGCATGGGATTCATCATTGCCATGCGTACCTTGGATCTCTCGCGCCCTGGGGTCGGGGCTCAGGCCGTAGGTCTTGGGCAAGGGGCCTTGGAAATGGCCCTTCACCATACCCGAAGACGAATCCAATTTGGTCAGCCGGTCTTTAACTTTCAGGCCGTAAGCCACACCCTGGCGGAAATGGCCGCCAAGCTAGAGGCCGCGCGGGCCTTGGTCTATAGTGTGGCGCGCTATATCGATTCCGGAGCCAAGAACATCTCCGGCCCCTCAGCCATGGCCAAATATCTGGCCAGTGAAACCACGATGTGGGTCACCGAACGCGCCGTTCAGATGATGGGGGGCTTTGGGTACATGCGCGAATTCTTGGTGGAAAAGATGATGCGGGATGCCAAGTGTCTCCAGATCTACGAGGGGACCAACGAGATTCAGAAAAACATCATTGCCCGCGAATTGGCCAAATTAGACCAGGAGGGCTAGGTTGATGCGCATTATGTGTTGTCTAAAACCGGTGCCTAAGCCTGGCACGGTGAAGGTCGATCCAGAGACACACACGCTTAAGCGTGAGGGAAGCGAATTGGAAATGAATCCTTATGATCGCTATGCCCTGGAGGCGGCGGTGACCTTGGCTGAAGAGACCCGGGGTTCAGTGGTGGCGGTCTCCATGGGGCCACCTAATGCCAAGCATATCTTGGTCCAGGCCTTTGGTTACGGGGCAGACGAAGTGGTGCTCCTTTCTGACCGGGCCTTTGCCGGGGCGGATACCTTGGCCACCAGCTACGTCCTGGCCAAGGCCGCGGAGACCTTAGGGCCGTTTGACCTTATTGTCTGTGGTAAGGTCTCCGTTGACGGTGAGACTGCCCAAGTCGGTCCGGAGATCGCCGCCTGGCTTGGTTGGCCTTCGGTCATTTGGGTGAAAAAGATACGCCCCGCCGAAGACGGCCTTGAACTGGTCCGGGTGATCGGCGACGGCCAAGAAAAGTTAAAGGTCGCTTTACCTTTGGTCATCACTATTGAGAATGAGGCCAATGAGCCCAGGCCGCCTTCGATCAAGCGCCTGCTTAAGGCCGACGAATTGGAGATCAAGGTCCTCGGAGCCAAGGATCTTTCGGCTGAAGCCAAGTATCTTGGTCTCGAAGGCTCACCCACCAGGGTGCTTGATGTCTATACTCCGGAATACAAAGGTGAACGCCAGGTCCTTTCCGGCCCGGTAGACCAGGTGGTGGATAGTTTGGTGAGCATTTTGAAAGAAAGGGGTTTGGTCTGATGAATCATCAAGGAGTATGCGTCTTTGGCGAATGGACAGGTGAGGCCATCCATCAGGTTACCTACGAACTCCTAAACGAAGGGCGTCGCCTGGCAGATGAGCTAAGGGTTTCACTTTCGGTCATCTTCCTTGGTCCCCCGGAGGCCGAATCCGAGGCCCAAGGGCTTATCGAATTTGGGGCTGATCGAGTTTTCATGGCCCTTGATCCGCGGCTGGCCAATTTCCTCGATGACGTTTACAGCCGTATCGTGGCCAAGGCCCTCGAGGACTCTAAGCCAGAGATAATGCTCTTCGGGGCCACGGCCGTAGGGCAGGCCTTGGCCCCACGGGTGGCGGGCTTGCTCAGGCTTGGTCTTACCGCCCATTGTATCGCCTTTGAGATTCGCCAAGAAGATCGGGCCTTGATCCAGATCAGGCCTTCTTTTGGGGAAAACGTCATGGCTCGCATCATTTCCTTGACCAAGCCCCAAATGGCCACCGTAAGGCCCGGTGTCTTCAGGCCGGCAAAAAGGACGGCTGGAAGGACCGGTGAGGTCATCCGTGTCGAGATCAACCCCGAACTCCTAGAGAGCAAGATCCAGGTCCTCGAAAGGCAGAAGGCACCCAAAAAGGCAGTCGACCTTACCAAGGCCAAGGTGATTGTGGCCGGGGGGCGTGGCTTAGGGAATAAGAAGGTCTTTGAAAGACTCTTCGAGTTGGCTGAATTGCTAAAAGGCGCCGTGGGGGCCACTCGGCCGGTCTGTCATATAGGCTGGGTTTCAGAAGACCACATGATCGGGGTCAGCGGGGTTTCGGTCTCTCCTAAGCTTTACATGGGGTTTGGTATCTCTGGGGCCTTGCATCATGTGGTTGGTCTTCAAGGCGTAGAGACCATGGTGGCGGTAAACATTGATCCAGAAGCACCTCTGATGCAACGGGCAGACATCGCCGTGGTCGGTGATGCTCGGGAGATCCTTCCGCGGCTCATCCAGCGTCTAAAAGACCTAAAAGGGGTGGAACATGAATCTCGAGAATAAAGTGGCCTTAGTTACCGGAGCTTCTAGGGGTATAGGCCGAGCGATAGCCTTGGCCTTGGCCCAGGCCGGGGCTGATGTCATGGTCAATTATGCCTCTTCTGAGGCCGCGGCCCAAGAGGTGGTCCAGGCCATCCAAGCCATGGGACGGCGAGCAGTGGCCTTAAGATTTGACGTCAGTCATTTTTCTGAGGTAGAAAAGGCCATCAAACAAGGGGTGGAGACCCTAGGGCCTATAGACATTCTGGTCAACAATGCTGGCATAACTAAAGACACCCTGTTTCTTCGTCTAAAAGAAGAAGACTGGGATCGGGTCCTTGAGATCAATCTCAAAGGGGCCTTTAACTGTACTAAGGTGGTGCTCCAATCCATGCTCAAACGTCGCTTTGGGCGTATCATCAACATCTCTTCGGTGATCGCCTTTTCTGGAAACATCGGCCAGACAAATTATGCTGCCTCTAAGGCTGGTTTGA
>CAZKEG010000110.1:0-5144 GCA_964551715.1 uncultured Thermodesulfobacteriota bacterium | reverse complement strand
TTCTTTGCCGTAGTCCCATTGATAAGTCATCATTCCCTTATCAAAAATTTTTGTTCCAACTACAATGGGGTGAATCTTGTAAAGGGCCATTTTTACCTCCTTTCTTACCTAGATAAGGCGAACTTGAAATTTAGTTTAAAACATACCACCTTTTCTTTATGATTCTGAGAATCGTTCGCAACGGTTTTGGTTGATAAGAAACCAAATTACTTAGCAGGAAATGATTTTTGGTTTAGCATAGAGCATTATGAGACTTTACGTCTTTGTTTACGGGACCCTTAAACGATGTTTCTCTTTGCACAAATATCTGGCTGGTCCAAGTTTTTAGGGGAAGCTGAGCCTTCCGACTATGTCACATATGATCTGGGTTGGTATCCGAGAATTAAGCCTGGGAGGGGCAAAATACACGGCGAGGTATATGAGATAGACCTCGGGACCTTGGCTCTTTAGATGAAATCGAAGAAGAGGGAAAGGAATACGAAAGGCGCCTTCTGTCTGTCGACTTAAAGACGGACAAGTCCTCAAGGCCTTTGTCTCCGTGTACCGCGGAGATCTCTCTGGGTGCCCGGTGATAAAAAGCGGTTGTTGGACCAAGAGAGATGTCTCAGGTTGAATGGCTAGTCAGCCTTTCCGGAGAAATAGGAATCAAACGGCCTGGCACCCAAAGGGACTTTATCCGATTAATCTGGGAGACCTTTGCTAGCCGAGCAAACACCCTGGGGCTTCCCTTTAAATTGGAAGAGAAAGAAAGGCGTTTTTTGATCAAAGGCCCACCCAACTTAGAAAAACTCCTCCTTTCCCATTTCGGCCTAGGGAAGGTGGCCCGGCTCTTTCGCCTGTCTCCTGATCATCCCAAGGTGCCCGAAGAAATCTTACCCAAAAGGCCTTTTACCTATGTACTCTATCTGGATTGCGTGCGTCCGCGTCATCTTTGGTCAGAGGCCTTGGTCTTTAGAAAGAAACTCCTGGCTCAACTTGAAGACAAGGCCCGAAAACGTCTTGAGACCGCCTGGGACAATCATCCCCCAGAGCGTCTTGAACTCCGTCTAGAAGTGAAAGAAGAAGCTTGGTTACTGGTAAATCCCAAGGCCGGCCCAGGAGGCCTTCCGGGAGGGAGCGGAGGGAAAGTACTCCTCCTCTTCTCCGGCGGGCCGGATTCCCTGCTTGCAGGCTATCTTTTGGGGCGTCGGGGCCAGGAGATAGGGTTGATCTTCTTTGATGACGAAGCCCAGGGGCGGCAAGCCAAAGTCAAAGGCCTTGGTCAGGCCCTGGCTTATTTTTTCCCTGAGATGCGTCTTAAGTTATGGGTTCAACCTTATCGAAAGATCTTGGAAAGATTGACAAAAGAAGTCCCTAAGCGGGAACGTTGTCTCTTTTGTAAACGCCTTATGCTGCGTTTGGCCATGAAACTCGCTGAAAAAGAAGGTTTCTCTGCCGTGGCTACCGGGGAGATCCTTGGCGAACAAGCCAGTCAGACCCTCCCTGCCCTTTCTTTTCTTACCCAGGATCTTCCCCTGACGATCCTTCGCCCAGTGCTTACCTTTACCAAAGAGGAAATTTTGCAAACCTTAGAAAAAATCGGCCTAAGAGAGGGAACTCGAGTGAGCCTCCCTAAGTGTCCTTTTAGCCCGAAACACCCGTATACCAAGCCCCGAAAACCTCCGGCAGAGGCAGACCGATTCTGGTCAAGAATAAAAAAACTTTGTCCTCCGCCGAAAAAGATGGTTTTATCCTTTGGAGGAGGAGATCAATGAAGATCGAAGTAGCCCATCAATTAGTCCGTTTTACCTGGTCGGAAGAACTGATCCAAAAGGTCTCTTTACCAGAAGAAGACCTCTACTTGGAAGTCTTTCAAGAAGACAAGTGTGTGTTTTCCCGCAAAGTAAGTTTTCTAAAAGAAACCGAAGAGATCTTTTCCCCAGGGAGCTATGAGGCCCGGCTCTTACGCAAGCGCCGGCTGGCCTTGGAATTATATAGCCCTTTCCATTACACCCCGAAGATCGTCTTTGTCTCCGAAAACGAACGCCGCCATCATCTGACCTTGGCCGATATCGACTGGGAAAATGTAAGACGGGACATAGAGCTTGGCCTTGGACTTTCCTGGGGAAAGGACATCGAGGTCTCCCTTCACATTTTGCGTCATCCAGATTCGATAACTAATTTCCCGGAGGAAGAATGGCAGCCTTTGGGCCTAAAAGATTACGTCTTGGTCCTTGGAGCGGTAAAGGCCCTTGAATTTCATGTGACTCATCGCGAAACCGGAAAGAGCCTAAAAAAGATCTTGGCCCTAAGGCTCATCCCGCCCGAGACGGTGGCCCTCTTAGAAAGTTCTTCTTTTGAGGTCCCGGCGATAAAAGGGCTTTTTCTGAGCAGACAGGTAGTAGAACCCGATCAGGTCAATCTCAAAGCCTGGTGGGAGGTCCCCAAAGGTTTCTGGAAAGAGATAGAAGAAAGGCATCTCAAGCCCCTTGGTCTTTCCTGGAAAGAGGCCGAGGTCCGTCTAGAGATCTTACAAAAGAAAGGTGAGGATTGGGTCGTCTTTCGCCCGGAAGAAAGGCGCGCCATCGGCTTGGCCAGAGATTGGGTCGTCAATCATGTCCCGGACGATGCCTTTTATCGGGCGAGATTGGTCCTCTATGATTCTCAAAACGCCAAGCGTTTGGCCGTTATCCTCGACTCAACAGAGATCTTTATCCCCCCTAGACGCGAAAAAATTGTCCTCATGCCCATTGATGAGCGACGGCTCTTTGCCTATTGGCATCTGAACCAAGAGTCCTTGGCCAAAAAACTCGGGAAATTCGCCGCGGGAAAATCCGTCACTACCTACCTTAAGGTCTTTCATGACTTTTTTGGTGCGCTTTATCATCATCAAGACAAAGACATCGCTGTTGATTTATCCCAGGCAGACAATTGGTACCTCTGGGTGGAGCCGGACAAGGCCTATCGGGTCCAGCTTGTAGCGGTCAGAGAAGACGGAAAGGTGCTCGAACTTACGGAAATCTCCAATCTGGCCCATACCGGGCGGCTTGGCCCTGGAGGAGCCCCGGTCTCTTATAAGACTGTTTCTGAGCCTATTGAGCACCCAACCATCAGACCTATTGACTCCGAGATGGGTACGGCGGAGCATTCCATTGGCTATCTCATTCTGCACCTCCACGCCCATCTACCTTATTTCCGGCGTCGGGTGGTTTACGGAGCAGCAGGTATCTGGCAGCCTTTGGGTTTTCCCGAAGAGTGGTTCCACGAGGCCCTGGTTGATACTTACATCCCGCTCATCCACCTCTTTGAAGATCTTGTGAAAGAAGGAGTAGATTTCAAGCTTTCCATGGATATCTCTCCTACTCTCACTAGCATGATGCGCTGTCCGCTTCTTCAGGAAGAATTTTTGAAATACATCGAAGGTCTGATCAATCTTGCCCGGGCAGAGATCGAACGTGTACGCCGTGAGGCCCCTGGTTTTGAAGCCGCAGCTTGGATGCACCTAAATCGCTTTGAGCGGGCAAGGGAGACCTTTTTACGCTATGAGAGGGATCTCACCCAAGCCTTTCGTCGTTTTCAAGACCTAGGCAAACTCGAGATTTCGACCTGTGCTGCCACCCATGCCTTTCTGCCCTTTTATACCATGTACCCAGGGGCCATCCGGGGGCAGATCGAAACAGCGGTACGAGATTATGAACGCACCTTTGGTCGCCCACCGGTGGGCATCTGGCTCCCGGAGTGTGCCTATGTCCCGGGGCTTGAAAAATATCTAGAAGAATACGGCCTACGGTATTTCTTTGCCGAGACCCATACCGTACTTCATGGTGATAGCCCTTCGGAATTCGGTGTTCACGCCCCGGTCTTTGTACGAGGCTCAAAGGTAGCGGTCTTTGGGCGAGATCCAGAGACAGGAAAGCAGGTCTGGAGTGCAGACGAAGGCTACCCCGGAGATCCGGATTATCTGGATTTTCATATTAAAGGCGGACCGTTTCGCTATTGTCGGGTGACTAATCGTTATTCCATGCAGAAGGAACCATACAATCCAGACTGGGCCAGAGAAAAGGCCGCTTCTCATGCCCAACACTTCATGGAAGGTCGCAATTTTCGCTTTGAATACATCAGGGGGTGGTTTTGGAAAAAGCCGCTTTCGGTAGCCACTTACGATGCCGAGCTCTTCGGCCACCATTGGTTTGAAGGGCCACAATTTTTATACTTTTTGATCAAAAAACTCTATTACAACCAAAATCAAACCGAACTCATTACCCCCAGTGATTATCTCTCCCGCCATCCGACCAATCAGGAAATTTTACCTCCGGCCTCTTCTTGGGGGGACAAAGGCACCTTCGATAAATGGATGTATGGTTCGGTCTCCTGGATGTATCGACACATTCATGAGGCCATCGAAGCCTTACAAGACCTAGCCCAAGAGGCCAAAGAAAATGTTAGTCCCCTGCTCCGACGTATCTTGGCCCAAGCCGGGCGGGAAGTTCTTTGGGCTATGAATAGCGACCTCGGTTTCGTCATCTCCAATGGCCACTTTGTCGACAAAATGAAGGAATTTTTCTTTGAGGCCCTGGAACGTTTCTGGCTGCTTCGAGAAACGGCTAGAAAACTGCTTTCCGGTGAAACGATAGACGAGGCCCTTTTCCGCGAGATCGAATTGACCAAACCCATCTTTTCAGATCTGAGACCGGAGGTCTTTGCTCGAACGGATTGATTTGGCCAATTTACTAACTGAAACATTGACAATTTCTCAATAAAGCATAAAATCTTTGGTTCTAAATTTGGGCCCTGGGTGCCCTGTACAGGGAGAATCGGGAAGTCCGGTGCAAATCCGGCGCTGGCCCGCAACCGTAACCGGGGACGAAAGCCGCTTGACCCTGGGTGCAAATCTAGGGTGACAGGCCACTGGGGTTGGAGGCCCTTGGGTCGAAGGCCCTGGGAAGGCGCGGTGAGTAGGGTGATCCGGAAGCCGGGAGACCGGCCCAGGGCGTGAAAAGGTGGGGCTTCGAGGCTTAAGGCCCTGCAGGTAGATCGTCTGTCCTTTTGGCCTCCTTCGAAGCTCCTCCCAAAATCTATCTAAAAGGAGGAGATCATGAGCCAGGTAGTCTGTATCGCCGAAAGCATTAACATCATGTCTAAGACTATCGGACCAGCTATGAAGG
>CAZKEG010000109.1:0-5163 GCA_964551715.1 uncultured Thermodesulfobacteriota bacterium | reverse complement strand
AGGGGTGACATAATCGCTGTGCAATGACATTTGCTGATTAAAATGCTGATTAAAAAACAATAAGAGCTATAATAACATTTTATGTCTGTCTTAGAGGATTTCATCAATTTTTTGGCGGTGGATAAAGGGGCCTCGGCCCAGACCATCCGGGCCTACCGAAAAGATCTTAAACAATTGGCCGAGTTTCTGAAGGGGAAGGATCTTGCTCAGGCAAGCCTCCCTGAAGTGCGTCTTTTCCTGGCCCAATTGGCCAAGGAGTGTTCCAAGACCACCCTTTCCCGCAAGGTGGCCAGCCTTCGGGCCTTCTTCAAATATTTAAAAAAACAAGGCCTTTTAAGAGATGAACGCCTGCTCTATCTGCGAGGTCCAAAGCTTGGGCTTCAATTACCCCGGGTGCTTTCGGTAGACGAGGCCTTTGCCCTGGTCACCGCTCCTGAAGGGCCTGATTTTAAGGCCTTGCGCGACCGGGCCATTTTAGAACTCCTCTACGGAGCCGGGCTTAGGGTCTCTGAGCTTTGTGACCTAACCTTAGACGACATCTCCCTAGAGGTCATGATCCTGCGGGTAAGGGGTAAAGGTCATAAGGAAAGATTAGCTCCTTTTGGGCAAAAGGCCAAAGAGGCCTTGTTTGATTATCTACCGGCAAGGGAAGAACTTTTACTTAAACGACGGAAAGAGACCAAGGCCCTTTTTCTGAATCAGCGGGGAGGCCCGCTCACCACCAGGAGTGTCCACCGCCTGCTCAAACACTACGCCTTCCTTTTGGGCCTACCTAAGGTCTCTCCTCACACTTTGAGGCACTCCTTTGCCACTCATCTCCTCGAATCCGGGGCTGATCTTCGAGCCATACAAGAAATGCTTGGCCATGCCCGGCTCTCTACCACTCAGCGCTACACCCATCTTGATTTTTCCCATTTAGCCGCCACTTACGATACCGCTCATCCCCGAGCCAAAAGATCTTCACCCCTTGTCTCTTCCTCTGTCCATGTTAATGAAAAGGATCACCGAAAAAAGGACTAACGGAGCGAATATGTTTAAAGGGACAACGGTCTTGGCCGTAAAAAAGGATGGTAAGGTGGTCGTCGCTGGCGATGGCCAAGTCTCTATGGGTGAGACGGTGATCAAACACAAGGCCCGTAAGGTTCGCCGACTTTATCACGATAAAGTCTTGGTGGGTTTTGCCGGGGCCACGGCTGATGCCTTAACCCTCTTTGAGAGGCTTGAGAAAAAGCTCGAACAATACGGCGGGCAACTAGTGAGGGCCGCGGTAGAGCTGGCCAAAGATTGGCGGACGGAAAGGACCTTGCGGCGGCTTGAGGCCATGCTTATTGCCTGTGACAAGAATCATCTGCTCCTGCTTTCTGGGGCTGGAGACGTGATGGAACCTGATGAACCGGTGTTAGCCATTGGTTCGGGTGGGGCTATGGCTTTGGCAGCGGCTAAGGCCCTTTTAGCGCATACCAGTCTTTCCGCCAGAGAGATCGCCCTTGAGGCCCTGAAGATCGCTTCGTCGATCTGTGTCTATACCAACGAGCAGATTATTATCGAGGAACTTTAACGGAGGTTCGTATGAAGGCGCTCACCGGAAGGGAACTCACTCCGCGAGAGATCGTAGCTGAGCTTGATAAATACATCGTCGGCCAAGACCGGGCCAAACGAGCCGTGGCCATTGCCCTGCGCAACCGTTGGCGTCGCCAACAAGTTCCTCCTCCGTTACAAGAAGAAATTTATCCCAAAAACATCATCATGATCGGCCCCACTGGAGTAGGTAAGACAGAGATTGCCAGGAGACTTGCCCGTCTCTCTGGCTCGCCTTTTCTAAAGGTCGAGGCCACCAAGTTTACCGAAGTCGGTTACGTGGGCCGTGACGTGGAATCCATGATTCGGGATCTGACTCACATCGCCGTCGAAATGGTTAGGGCCGAGGAACAGAAACGGGTCGAAGAAAAGGCCGCCTTTTTGGCCGAAGAACGCCTGCTTGATCTTCTCTTGCCCCCGATCTCGACTGAAGCTCAACGGGCGGCGGATATGTCCGCCACCAGGGAGCGCTTTCGGGAGAAGCTTCGTCGCGGAGAGCTTGACGAGCGGTACGTCGAGCTTGAGGTCTCCCAAAAACCCTTGCCCATGGTCGAGGTCTTCGCCGCCACCGGTCTTGAAGACCTAGAGCAGCAATTACGTGACATGATGGGCAATCTCTTCCCCAGGCGCCCCAAGAGAAAGAGAGTCAAAGTCAAAGAGGCCTTGGAGATCCTCAAACAAGAAGAAGCTGCCAAGCTAATCGACATGGATAAAGTCACCCGCGAGGCCATCCGCCGGGTGGAGACCAGCGGCATTATCTTCATCGATGAAATCGACAAGATTGCTGCACGCGCTGGCACCGGGGCCGGGCCGGATGTCTCCCGTGAAGGGGTACAGCGCGACCTCTTGCCCATCGTCGAGGGTACTACGGTAAACACCCGTTACGGCATGGTGCGGACCGACCACATCCTCTTTATCGCCAGCGGGGCCTTTCACGTGGCCAAACCCTCGGACCTTATTCCCGAGTTACAAGGGCGCTTCCCCATCCGGGTTGAACTCGATCCCTTGACCCAAAAGGACTTCGTCCGCATCCTGACCGAACCGGAAAACGCACTTATCAAACAGTACGTGGCCCTGCTCAAGACCGAAGGGGTCACCCTTGAATTTACGCCTGAAGGGATCGAAGAGATTGCCCGTATCGCCTATGAAGTCAATGAACGCACGGAAAACATCGGGGCCCGTCGGCTTTATACGGTTATGGAACGTCTGTTAGAAGAGATCTCTTTTGAGGCCCCGGATGTGGCCCCAACCAAAATCGTCATTACCGCGGATTATGTCCGTGAACGCCTGGCTGATGTGGCCAAAGATTTAGATCTGAGCCGCTTTATCCTCTAAACCTCAAGGGTTAGGCCATCGTAGGCGGCGATTACTTCTAAGTCCAATTCGCGGGAGAGTTTTTCAGCCACCTGATGGGGCCTCGCCCGGATCATGGTCATTCCGAAATGGGTCAGGATGGCTTTTTGCGGTCTTAGTTGGCTTAAGATCTCACGGACATCGATCACCGAAAGGTGTTGCACATTGGGTGAAGGGTGGGGTTTGTAACGAACGACGTTTAGGATGAGTACTTCACAGCCGGCATAGCTCTCAAGGAGCCGAGGGAAGTAGAGGGTATCCACTAAAAAACCCACACGTCTGGTTTCAAAGTCAAAGATAAGGCCATAGGTCTCCGCCGTGTGATGGTGGCGACAGGAGGTGCGAAAATGGAGGTTTTCGAGTTGATACTCGGTTTCGGGCTTGAGGACATTGATTTCTTTGAGATAAGGCCTTAAGTAACGCAGGACCACCGCACTTTCGCCTTCCAGGCACTCCTTTGGGCAAAAGAGGACCCCTCGTCTTTTAAGCCCCCCTTCGGTAAGACCATCGATGAGGATGTTCACGTCGTTAGAGTGATCCAGATGGGCATGGGTAAGGATGATGCCGGAGAGTTTTTCGACGTTTATCCGTGGCTTGGCCGTGGCCATGCGCACCAAGGTGCCCGGCCCTGGATCAAGGATGATCTTGGTGCCTTGATGTTCGATATAAGTCCCGGCAGAAGAACGCAGTTGCCGCGCGACGACGTACCTTGCCCCGGCTGTACCCAAGATCTTGATGATAGCCATAACCCAGGCCTAAAGATAAAGCTTTTTTCGAAAGAGAACAGGGGCCAAGTTAAGACCCAAATTCTAAAATTTGGGAGACCTTTGCTTCCAGCTCTTTCTTTTCGATTGGGCCAAGGACCACTAGGGCCGGACTTTTAGAAAAGACCTCTTGACCAAAGGTCTCTATGTCTCCGGGTCTTAAGGCCTTAAGGCGTTCAATGGTCTCTTCATAGGGAATGTAACGGGAAAAGAGGATCTCGTTACGGGCTATGCGGGTCATTCGAGTTTCAGGGCTATCCGAAGAGAGGAGGAGAGCCCCCTTGAGGTGATCAAGGGCAGCAGCAAATTCTCCTTGTTCAAAGCGCCCCTCACAAAGGGCCTTAATTTCTCGGCGAATGACCGAAAGGGTTTTCCACAGATTCTCTTTTTCTACCGCGGCATAAATACCCAAGACACCTATGTCTTCGTAGAGTGAAAGATAAGAATAGACGGCATAAGCCAGACCTCTTCGTTCGCGGATCTCTTGAAAGAGCCGAGAGCTCATCGTTCCGCCAAGGAGGGTGTTGAAGAGGAGGGCCGCGTAACGTCTTTCAGAAGCAGCACCCGGGGTAGGCACCCCCAGGACAAAATGAACCTGTTCTAGGGGCTTGGTCACCACCTCAAGCCCGGAACAAGGGGTAGGAGGTTGGCGAAGGCCTTCTTTCGAACCAGACGGTAGATTACCGAAGTATTTCTCAACCAGGTTAAGTAAGTTTTGGTGTTCGGCAGCCCCAGCGGCAGAGATTACCACCCTCGATCCGGTGTAAAGGCGTCTGAAATAATCTTTGATCCCTTCCGGGCTAAATTGAGAGACTGTTTCCCAGGTACCGAGGATAGGCCGCCCCAGGGCATGGCCTCCCCACATAAAACGGGCAAAGAGATCATGGACTAATTCTTCTGGGGAGTCCTCGACCATCTTGATCTCCTGAAGGACGATCTGTTTTTCACGTTCTACGTCCTCTTCGGCAAAGCGAGAGTGCAAGAAGATATCGGCCAAAAGATCGACCAGATCAGGCAGATGCTCCGGAAGGACCTTGGCGTGAAAGCAGGTGTTTTCCCTTGAGGTAAAGGCGTTTGAATATCCACCCAATCGATCCATTTCCTTGGCAATCTCTTGGGCCGAGCGTCTATCCGTGCCCTTAAAAAGCATGTGTTCGATGAAGTGGGTAAGGCCGGCCTCCTCCGGAGCTTCATCCCTTGAACCGACGTTGACCCAGATCCCAAAGGCCACGGTGGGAAATTCGGGGATCTCTTCGGTCAGGACTCGGAGACCGTTCGGCAGGGTGGTCTTGTGAAATTTGACCCGCATGCCGGGTGAAATACCCAGAAGCTTCTCTTCCGTCAACCGGTTTTTGTTATTGCAAAGCGATTTTGTCACCCTTAGTTGCAAACTTAAAATGTCACCCCTTCCGGGTATATCCATAGGCCCAAATTCCTCTCACGGAGGCCGGGCCTATGGAAAATTACG
>CAZKEG010000108.1:0-5166 GCA_964551715.1 uncultured Thermodesulfobacteriota bacterium | reverse complement strand
GAAAATAAGAGACAATAAACCTAATACCCTTTTCATAATAGCGCCCCTCCCGCTTTTTTATTTTTTGTAGATGCAAACGTAGTGCCAATATTAGATAACCAAAATAGGACTAAAACGGGCCTTTTAGAGGTTAAAAAGGGCTTAATTTAAAAAATGTGTGAAAAAATTTTCCCTGTGGGAAGAAAATTTCTTCTCACCAAGAGAAAAATTATAGACTCACAATTTAAAAGAAAATTGAATTTAGAAGGATTCAGTAGGTAGGAAGGATGGATCCGGGGGGTGGATTCGAACCACCATTCTGGGAGCCAAAGTCCCATGTCCTGCCGTTAGACGACCCCGGATCAAAACGTAAAATATAAAATACCGGATAATCAAACCCTTGAAAAGCCCTATTGAAAGATAGCCACCAATTCCTCGGCATCCCGAAGGGATTGATCAATGACATGAAAGATGGTCTCTTTGGAGAGGCCGAGTCTCTTTTGAGCTATCTCTACCAGCAAATCGATTTCTGAGTTTTCATAGAGATCTTGATTGTAACGGATATGCGAGACCAAATAGACCGCCGGATCGGTACCGTTTTCCAGACAGTGATGTTTGCTGATAGCCTGGATCAGATAGTCGGGTAGGTTCCATTGTTCAGCCATCAAGGCCCCGATGGTCTGATGATCAAAGCCGAATTGTTTGCGTTCTAATTCATCTAAACGGGTGTCTTTGTTTACGTTCCAGGTCTCCAAGGTGGGACAATACATCTTCTGTTTGACGTGCATAATGACCGGAACAGCCAAGTCCTGTAGGAGCCCGGCACTAAAGGCCTCCACATGGGTGGTTGGGTGTAAAATCTTGGCCACATGACGGGCCAAACTTCCGCGACGACAGGCTGCCAGCCAAAAACGTTCCAAATCCAGACACGGGACATTTATCTGGGGTAGGCAATCCTTGACCGCCAGGGGCAAGACGAGAGATTCTAACCGCGCCCGCCCCAAAAGGGCCACGGCGTGCTCCATGCTCACTACCTCTCTCGGTAGACCAAAGGCCGCTGAATTGATGGTCTTTAAGACGTTTATGTAAATTCCGGGATCGGCTTCGATCGTGCGGGCAATCTGCGTAGCCGTGGCTTTTGGGTCGCGCAGGGTATCCAGCACCTGCATAGCGGCCTTGGGAAAACTCGGTAGTTCAAAACCCTCTAATAGTTCTTTGAGTTCTTTTAGAGGATCTCTCTTGCGCTTAAAAAAGCCAAAAAAGGCCATTTAATCCGCCCTCCGCGCTATTTTGTTGGTAAAAATAGAGAGTAAACCACCAAGTAACATATACCCTGTGGTAACTTGTAGGATGGCTACTATTTGCCCGCCCAAGCTTTTAGGGACTACATCACCATAGCCAAGGGTGGTCAAAGTAACTACACTATAATACAAAGGAGAAAGAAAAGTGGGATATTTTCCATAGTCAACACCGACGATGGCGTAAAGAACGGCAAAAAAGACCACTTGAATACCCACAAAAATGCACCATCTGGTCATACTCCTACCGCAATCAGAAGTGAGCCACCACAAATAATAAATGATCTTATTTAACCGACTCCGTTCGCGAAATTCTTTTAGATAATTCTGATCCATAATAAAACGCCTAACCATATAGGCCCCAGCGAAGTTTATGTCACGGATATCGGCCCCAATCCAACTGGCCTTCTCAAAACCCTTGATCATCCGAAGCCTTGAACCCCTAAGATCAGCCTGGTCAAAACAGGCCTTGGCCACGTTGCTCTTGGACAGATCGGCCCGCCTTAAATCGGCCTTGGTCAGATCCGTTCCCACCAGAGTGGCCTCTCTTATTCTAGCCCCTTTTAAGAAAGCGCATCTCAGATCAGCCCGCGTAAGATCAGCCCTGGTAAAGGTAGTGTTTCGTAAATCAGCCATAAAAAAGCAGGCCCCTTCCAGACAAGCCATACCAAAACCGGCGTTTCTGGCCTTTATTCCCTCGAGACGGGCCTGGGAAAGGTCTGCCCCGGTAAAATCCGCTCCAGTGAGATTGGCTCCGTTTAAAATGGCGCCCTTAAGTTTGGCCTTAAAAAACCTGGCCCCTGAAAGATCTGCCCCTGAAAGATCCCGCCCCGAAAGGTCCTGTCCCGAAAGATCTAACCCGTGGAGGTCTTTAGCTCTTATTCTCTCTTCTAAGTCTAACTCTGCCTGACTCTTTTCTACATGGACACTCATTTTTTGTGAAAATGATCTCATGAAACACTTTTATTCCGTAAACAGCTATTCTACTGGTTTTAGTCATCTTTTGTTTCGGATATCATTCTCTTTTTCTTAAACACATCTCTGGAAAGGCCTTTCCCTAACAGGAGAGTTGTTGACATGCACTTCTATATTGTGCTAACTAACAATCAATCTATTTATCTCCAAAAGGAGAAGGCCCATGATTGAAGTGAGACTTCACGGTCGTGGTGGGCAAGGTGCCGTTACTTCCGCTGAACTACTGGCGATCTCGGCTATTAATCAAGGTAGATATGCCCAAGCCTTTCCCAGTTTTGGCCCGGAAAGACGGGGAGCACCGGTAATGGCCTTCCTTCGGGTCAGTGATGAACGGATTCGCACCCGTGAGAAGGTCTACAATCCAGACATCGTCGTCGTTCTAGATCCTTCTCTTCCTACTATTGTCAAGGTCACCCAGGGCCTTAAGGAAGACGGATGGGTTATCCTTAATTCGCACAAAGACGAAAAGACCCTGCGCGAGATGCTAGGTGGTTATAAAGGAAAGCTAGCGGCGGTGGATGCCACGAAGATAGCTATTGAGGTCTTAGGACTCCCTATTACCAATACCACCATGTTAGGCGCACTTCTCAAGGCCACCAATTTGGTGGATCGGAGCTATCTGGAAGAGGCCCTGGAACATCGCTTTGGGCGTTTGGCGGAAAAGAATAAGGCCGCCATGGCACGTGCCCTCGAAGAGACCAAACTCTATCAATAAGGAGTGAGCAATGGGAAAAGATCAGGCTTTGATGTCCTGGAAGGACGTGCCTTTTGGCTTCTACATTATGGAACCCGGGAACAGTGCCCAGTTTAAGACTGGTGACTGGCGTTCCATGCGCCCGGAGTTAGATAAGGAAAAGTGTGTCAAATGTGGTACGTGTTACATCCTCTGTCCGGATATGTGTTATGAAGAGGACGAGGAAGGGTTTTATCAGGTGAACCTTTATTACTGTAAGGGCTGCGGGATTTGTGCGTCCGTCTGCCCTAAAGGGGCGATCACCATGGTTCTCGAGGAGGTTTAGCCATGGCAAAAAGAGTGGCGATGGAAGTCTCTATTGCAATTGCGGAAGCGGTCAAATTGGCCAGGGCTGAGGTGATAGCAGCTTACCCCATTACCCCGCAGACCCACATCGTCGAGCACCTGAGCGAGTTGGTGGCCAACGGTGAGCTTGATGCCGAGTACATAACCGTCGAGTCGGAACATTCAGCCATTAGTTGTTGCCTGGGCTCGGTGGCTACCGGGGCACGGACCTTTACCTCTACCAGTGCCCAAGGGCTGGCCCTGATGCACGAGATCCTCTTCATCGCTCCTGCCTTGCGTCTACCAGTGGTTATGGTCGTGGCCAATCGTGCCCTTTCAGCCCCCATCAGCATCTGGAACGACCACAGTGACATTATGGCCGAGCGGGATATCGGCTGGATCCAGACCTTTGCCGAAAACGGCCAAGAGGCGGTTGATCTGGTCATCCATGCCTTTCGGGTAGCCGAAGATCGAAACGTGATGTTCCCAGCCATCGTCAACATCGACGGCTTCACCCTGAGTCACGTCATCGAACCCATCGAGTTACCAGATCAAGAAGAGGTAGACGCTTACCTCCCGCCCTTTAGGCCCAAATATAAGCTGGATCCGCGCAAGCCTCTTACCATGGGGCCGGTAGGGGTACCGGAGATCTACTTTGAGGTCAAGAAGGCCCAAGACGAGGCCTTTAAGAACGCCAAGCGGGTTATCCTAAAGGCCTGGAAGGATTTTGCCACCAGGTTTGGCCGTGAATATTATCCGGTAGAGACCTACCGCCTGGAAGACGCCGAAGTGGCCCTCTTGATCATGGGGAGCCTGGCGGAGACGGCGATGACCGCGGTAGACAAGATGCGTGAGGCTGGTAAAAAGGTAGGGCTCATTCGTTTGCGCCTGTGGCGGCCCTTCCCTATCCAAGAATTTAGAAAGGCCATCGCCAAGATACCGGTGTTGGCGGTCATTGATCGGGCCCTTACGCCAGGGTCCACCGGCGGCCCAGTGGCCACAGAGATCAGGTCCTGTCTTTATCATGTGGCTAGGCGTCCGCGTGTGCTCAGTTTTATCGCCGGTCTCGGAGGGCGTGACGTGACCGTGGAGGATTTTGAAGAAATAGCAGATCGGGCCTTTTTCTACCGCAAGAAACGGCCCAAAGAACCTTATGAAACGATAGGGGTGCGTGAGTCATGATTCCAGAACTCGCTAAATTCAAGGGTTTCAGCGTCAAAAATTTACCTAAGGAAGAACCGTTTGCTCCGGGACATAGGGCTTGTCAGGGGTGTGGAGAAGTCCTGGCCTTGCGCCTGGCCATGAAGGCCTTGGGGATGAATGTTATTGTCTGTTCTGCCACGGGGTGTATGGAGATCATTTCCAGCCCCTTCCCCCAGACGGCCTGGCGTGTACCCTGGATTCATATCGCCTTTGAAAACACTGCTGCCGTGGCCTCTGGGGTAGAAGCGGCCTTAAAGGTCCTCAAACGTCATAAACGCTTTCCTAAGACCCGCCACGTTGATGTGGTGGCCTTTGCTGGTGACGGCGGTACGGCAGACATCGGTCTCCAGGCCCTTTCCGGGGCCTTGGAAAGGGGTCATGATTTTGTCTACATCTGCCTGGATAACGAGGCCTACATGAATACCGGAGTACAACGTTCGAGCTGTACTCCATATGGGGCGATGACCACTACCAGCCCCCCAGGGTCAAAGAGTTTCGGGCAGATGACCTGGAAGAAGAATCTTCCAGCTATTGCGGTGGCCCACGGAATCCCCTATGTGGCTACGGCTTCACCGGCCTTCTTCTTGGACTTGATGAACAAGGTCAAAAAGGCGGCCTTGATTAAAGGGCCGGCCTACGTCCATATCTTCTCCCCCTGCCCCACTGGTTGGGGGTCCAAAGGGGAAGACTCCA
>CAZKEG010000107.1:0-5193 GCA_964551715.1 uncultured Thermodesulfobacteriota bacterium | reverse complement strand
AGTGAAATCGTGATTTACAATAAGGAGAAACGTTATCTAGGTTATAGCCTCTTTCCCCTCAAAGACGAAAAAGACCAGATTTTTGGCTATGGCTTTCTTTTTCAAGATATCACCCACATCAAAGAACAGGAGAAAAAACTGCGTGAGGCCGAACGTCTGGCGGCCTTAGGCACCATGGCCGCTGGTCTTGTTCACGAGATCAAAAACCCTTTGGCCTCTATTTCTGGGGCCATCCAGTTCCTTAAAGAAGGTGAATTAGTGGAGCCCCAGGGACTTCCTCTTTTGAACATCCTAGAGAGAGAAAGCGCCCGTTTAGATGAGTTGGTAACTAATTTTCTCTTTTTTGCCAAGCCAAGCCAAGGAGAGGCCAAAGAGGTCAATTTGCATAGAATTTGCCAAGAGATCCGGGAAGAACTTTCTTGTCGTAAAGATTTTTCTCGTCTGAGATTTGAACTTTCTGTATCCGAGGAGATGTGGGTCAGAGTGGAACCCGGTCGTTTCAAACAAGTGCTTTTGAATCTGTGCTTCAATGCCTGTCAAGCCTGCCAAAATCGTCCCCAGCCCACCGTGAAAATGCGTCTTTTAGAGGAAAATGGTTCCTGGGCCTTACTGGTGCATGATAACGGAGAAGGGATTCCTAAAGATATCTTGCCGCACATTTTTGATCCCTTTTTTACCACCAAACCCTACGGCACCGGCCTTGGACTCTCGGTAGTCTATAGCCTGGTAAAGGCTTGGGGAGGTAGGATCGAAGTGGAAAGCGAGCCAGGTAAGGGGAGTATCTTTAAAGTTATCTTCCCACCCCATTTGATCTTCAAAAAGGTCAAGGCCGCCTAGTATCATCTATTTTTAGATCAACCAATCCCGCTTGCCTAAAGCCTTAGAGCAGGAGACCTAACCAACCTTTTTGTCGCTTATCTTTCCCACTTTACACCACTCGATTAAATTCACCCCAAAATTACAAAATATAGTATTTTTCTAATCAAAAATATACTATATCTAGGTGTATTAAGTTTTTGCTTGACAGGGTCGATAGGGACTTACTAGCTTGAGGTGGTGTGAAATGGTAAAAAGTGGTCGGAGGTGGTCCATTGTTCTTTCGGGGGCGCTCTAAACATATCTTAGATGCCAAAGGGCGCCTAAGTATCCCCGCTCGCTTCCGTGAGGTATTGAAACAGCGTTACGGTAATCAGGGCTTGATCATTACCAATTTGCCAGAATGTCTGGTGGCCTATCCCTGGTTTGAGTGGCAAAAGCTGGAGGAAAAACTCCTTAGTTATACTGTGGATCCCCCAGAGCTTCGCCTGTACAAACGCTACTTTTTGGGCTCAGCCGAGGAATGTTTCCCTGATCGTCAAGGCCGGATCTTGATCCCGGCCCACCTCCGACAAGAAGCCGGCATAGATCGCGAGGTGGTACTCCTTGGGATGCTTAATTCCTTTGAAATTTGGAGCCCAGAGCGCCTCGAGCCCGAATTTAAAAAAGCAAGGGAAAATTTCTCCCAACTCTCCCGGGTCGTGGCCGAACTTGGCCGCCAAGAGGCCTGAGCATGAGCCAGTTTTATTGAAGGAGGTCCTTCTTTGGTTGGCGGTCAAGCCGGGGGGGCTTTATGTAGACGGAACCGTAGGGCTCGGGGGGCATAGTCAAGCTATCTTGGAGGCCTCAGCCCCGAATGGGTTCTTGGTGGGGTTCGAGTGGAACAGGGAATCCTTGGCCCTGGCTGAAGAGCGGCTGGCCCCCTTTGCCGGGCGGTTTCTCCTTGTCCGTGAAAATTTTGCCAAGATACACGCAGTCCTTAAAGACCTTCGGAAAATTCCCGTTGACGGAGTCCTGGTGGATTTAGGGCTTTCTTCCTTTTTGATCGAAGGTTCCGGGCGCGGGTTCAGTTTCTTGCGGGACGAACCTCTGGATATGCGTATGGATGATCGTTTCTCTCAGACAGCCCGAGATCTGGTCAATACCCTTCCTGCCCCCCAACTCGAAGAGCTGATTCGGGCCTACGGTGAAGAGCGTTTTGCCCGGAGGATTGCTAAGGCCATCGCCGAGGCCAGACGTAGAAAACGGATCGAGACCACTAAGGAATTGGCAGAGATCATCCTACAGGCCGTTCCTCCTTCGGCGCGATATCGAAGGATTCACCCGGCCACGCGTACCTTTCAGGCCTTACGGATTGTGGTCAACCGAGAGCTTGAAAATCTGAAACGATTCCTTGAGGAGGCCCCGAACTGCCTTAAACCCGGTGGGCGATTGGTGGTCATTTCTTTTCATTCCTTAGAGGATCGCCTGGTAAAACAGGCTTTTAAGAATGATCCTCGGCTCAGGGTCTTGACCAAGAAGCCGGTGGTCGCCTCGAAGGAAGAAATAAGGCGTAATCCAAGGGCCCGAAGTGCCAAACTTCGGGCGGCAGAAAGGATTTGAGGAGGAGAGAGAATGGCTTCCACACCGCAAGGTACCATTCTTTATACCTTTACCCCCAAGAGTCGGGCCCATCGGCGGGCCAAAGCAAGGGTGGGGCTTAAAGGCTTAATATGGCGCATAATCTTGGTCCTGCTGGTAGCCCTTTTTTTGGTCTCGGGGGCCATACTGTTTACCCAATATCGGCATGTTTGTCAGTTAAAGAAAGAAGTGGCCTCATTGAAGACCAAGCATCAACAATTGCTGACGGAATATGAGGCCTTGACTGCTAAAGAGGTGGTTTATGCCAAGGCTAAGGCCTTAGGACTTAGCGAAGCAACGCCAGAGCAAAAAATCATCATCAAGCCATGAGGTTTAATGTCGCTTTTTTGGGGATCTTGGTCCTGTTGTTAGGGGCCTTTTGTCTGGTTCCTAGCCTCTTTTCTGAGGAGGGCAATACCGATTTTCACGATTTCAGCCGGGCCCGTGGGCGAATTTATGACTTTGAAAACCGCCTTTTGGCCGAATCTCGGTCGACTAAAGGTCTTTTTCTTTCGACTACAGCCTTTGTGGCCATTCCTGAAAACATAAATAGTCTAGCCAAGGTCCTGGGGGAGAGCCCTGAGCAATTACGTTTCCTCCTGGCCCAAAGAGAGGGGACTATCCTCTTACGGCAAGAGGTCTCTGAACCCCTAGTCAAAGAATTAGAGGATCTACCGGGGATATTATTTCTTGATTATTACAAGCGTATCTACCCCTTTGGGAAGAGCACCGCCTCCCTCCTTGGGCAGGTAAGTCAAGGCGGGCAAGGACTTTCCGGCCTTGAGGCCAGTTATGATACCATTTTGCGTTCTCCAGAGGCCATTTTACGGACCTCGATCAACATCGATCTTGAGCAACAGCTATATCGAGACATCGTTCGAGCCCAAAGGCTCTTTCATGCCCGAGAAGGCGCTGGAGTGGTCATGGAATTAAAGACCGGGCGGCTCCTCGGGTTGGTCTCTACCTCTTCGGTGAACCCGCTGTTGCACGATACCCTCCCCCTTTCTGTATTAGGGAGACCCTTTGAAGAGGCCTTTTTAGAGAGTTCTTATCGGGATTGGGGTAATTTTTTAAGGGCTCTTGGTTTCGGTGAGCCGACCCGCATCGACCTGCCTGGAGAAAGCCTCGGGCTTTTGCCCCCGGAGGTAGATGATCTTTCGGAGGTCATGGCCACTCCTCTTCAGATGACCAGGGGGCTGGCCGCTTTGGTCACCGGACGGGTCTTTTGCCCTAAAGTGGTCTGGAAGGTGAAGACCAAAGGGGAGACCTATACGGTAGGTGTCGGTTATCGCCTTGTTCCCGGCCTCGAGCCGTTGAGAAAAGGCGGACTTTGGTGGTGGGGAGGGGATCGTAAGGCCGGGGCCTTTGTGTTAGCCGGGCTCTGGCCCAAACGTTCGCCTCAACTCGCCTATTTTCTCTACCTAAAAGGGGTTAAAGTGTGGGGGCTTCCAGTCTATCCTACACGGATAGTACCAGGGGCCTTGCGAGTCTATCAATTTCCGGGAAAAGAAAAGATAAAAAGGGCCTCTTGGTCTCCTCGAGTAATGCCTGATGTGCGGGGGCTTACCCTGCGGGCGGCCTTAGAATGTCTTTCCCGGTTGGGGCTTGAGGTGCAGTTCTCCGGCTTTGGGGTTACGGTAAGACAATGGCCTGCTCCGGGGACGCCGCTAAAAAATATCAAAAAATGTAGGCTTGTCCTGGCGGATGAAGACGCTTGAAGAACTCTTTCAGGATATCCCTTTTTTGGAGATGAAAGGGGCCGAAAAGCGAGTTATCGGTCTCACCGATGACTCGCGTGAGGTTGGCCCGGGTTATCTCTTTGTGGCTCGTCGAGGTTTGACCCATGACGGGCATTGTTTTATCCCTGAGGCCCTGGCCCAAGGGGCCACGGCCATCGTGCTTGAAAGGCCTTACCCTCTGCCTGAAGGGGTAGGTTTGGTCCATGTTTCGAATGCGCAGGCTATTTTAGGGCCCTTGGCGGCTGCCTTTTACGATTTCCCGGCGGAAAGATTGACCTTAATCGGCATCACCGGCACCAACGGTAAGACCACCACCGCCTGGTTTATTCGACATCTCTTGAAAAGATTGGGTCTTAAGCCAGGGTTGATCGGGACGGTCCAATATGACCTTGGTAGACGAGTGCTTTCGGCCAAGGAGACTACTCCTCCGGTGATTCGTCTGCATCGATACTTGGCGGAGATGGTCGAGGCCGGGCTTACCCACGTGGTGATGGAGGTTTCCTCTCATGCCCTTGATCAAGGTCGGGTTGACGGTCTTCTCTTTGAAGTGGTGGTCTTCACCAATCTTTCACGGGATCATCTGGATTATCATCGGAATATAGAGGCCTATTTTTCCGCCAAGAAGAAACTTTTTGAAGAATATTTGAGCTTTCAGGGCAGGGCCGTGGTCAATGTCTCCGATCCATGGGGGCAAAGGTTGGCCGAAATCCTTGGTGAACAAGCAGTCAGGGTAGGGGAGGTAGGAGATATAACTGGTGCGATTACCACTCGGTCACCAAGAGGCTATTCTTTCCTCCTGAGGTTCGGAGACAAGAAGCGAGAACTCTCGACCAAGCTCTTCGGAGATTTTCAGTTAGAAAATCTCCTCTTTACCGTGGCCACTGGTCTTGCCCTGGGTTTTTCCTTTGAGGAGACGACAGAGGTCCTCTCCGATCTCTCTGCCCCGCCGGGTAGATTAGAACTGGTAGGCGAGATTCATCAGGCTTTGGTGTTTGTAGACTATGCTCACACTCCAGAG
>CAZKEG010000106.1:0-5241 GCA_964551715.1 uncultured Thermodesulfobacteriota bacterium | reverse complement strand
CGGTAGAGAAGATCCGGGCGGCCTATGAAGCAGGGCTGCGTCTGATCGGTGAAAATTACGTCCAAGAGGCCCGAGAAAAACGCGAAGCCCTTTCTGATTTGGTCCTTGAATGGCACCTTATCGGTCCGCTTCAGACCAACAAGGCTAAGCAAGCCATAAAGATATTCGACTTGATAGAGACCGTAGACCGACCTTCAGTGGCCAAAGAATTGGCCAAACGGGCCGAAAAAGTTGGACGGAAGCTCCCGGTATTCGTTGAGGTCAATGTAGGGGGAGAAGAGACCAAGGCTGGTGTTGCCCCTGAAGAACTCTTTTCTTTGGCCGAATTGGTGATCTCTCTACCAGCCCTTGAACCCAAGGATTGATGACTCTTCCCCCTTATCGAGAAGATCCGGAAGAAGTGAGACCATTTTTTGCTAAGTTACGTAGGCTATTAGAGGAGCTAAAAGAAAGATTCCCCGAGGCCCCGCTCTCTGAACTTTCCATGGGGATGAGTCACGACTTCGAAGTGGCCATTGAGGAAGGGGCCACCATTGTGAGGGTAGGGACGGCCCTTTTCGGTCCCAGACCTTCTAAGTGAGCCCCTGGAAAGTCGGGTCTGATGTCTTAAATTTTTTGGTGGCATCCGAAATTTGCTTCAAGGAGCAAATAAATGCCTATCTACTATGAGCTGCGGGTGGTGGCTAAAAAGATAGGGTTATCCCCTCGGACCTTAAAAGTTTGGATCGAAGAAGGTCTCATCGAGCCAAGACGTGAGGGTCGAAAGATCCTCTTTGCCGAAGATGATTTGAAGCGGCTCTTTACCATCCGCCGCCTCCGCGATGACTTGGGGGTCAATCTAGCTGGTATTGATATTATTCTTCAACTCCTTGATCGCCTGGCTGAAATGCAGGCTGAGATAAACCGCCTGAAAAGGGCCTTACAAGAAAGGGAAACTTCCCTCCCGTCTATATAACCCTTCATGTTTAGGCATAAAGAAAAGCTGTTATCATGGAGGAAAAAAAATGTTTTGGAAAAGGGTTTATTTTTTAGCTTTTTTGCTGATTTTTCTTGTGTTTTTCAGGTTTGGGCCGGACAGTAAGCGAGGTGGGGGCACTTTTGATCCTGGCCTATTACCCCAAGACAGCTTCTATCCTCCTTTATGAACGATTTGAAAATTGCGGACTTAAGAGCGCCAAACCCATCGCTGCCCTGATAATTTTGCTAAGCCTTTTCCTCTTCACTTTTTGTCCTTGCCTCTACCCCTAAAAGAAGGGAACAGGATGTTTCTTAAGGCCCGGATCAGGAGAAAACTTCCCCATTTTACCTCGGACCTTTCCCTTGAACTCCATCCAAAAGATTACACGGTGATGATCGGCCCTAGTGGGGCTGGCAAGAGCATAACCCTAAAGATTTTGGCCGGGCTTGAAGAGGCTTCTGACCAAAAAGTAGTCTTAAACGATAAAGATATATCGGCTCTTCCCCCGGAAAGGCGAGGGATAGTCTATCTCTCCCAGGGTAATTCTCTCTTTCCCCATCTGAACGTCTTTGAAAACTTGCTCTTTGTCTTCAGGGCCCGAAAGGTTCCAATAAACAATTCCTTTTCAGATAAGGTCATTGATTCCTTTAAAATCCGCCACCTCTTGAAACGAAAACCAGCCGGTCTTTCCGGAGGTGAGACCCAACGGGTGGCGCTGGCTAGCCATTTGTGCCAATCCACAGGTCCTGCTCCTCGACGAACCCTTATCTTTTCTTGATTTTCACATCAAACTTGAGCTTGTGACCTTTTTGCAAAAACTGCCCACCGAGTATCAGATCAGCGTCTTGCATGTGACCCATGATCCTATAGAGGCGGCCCTTCTGGCCTAGAGGATCTATCTCTTGCGCCAAGGCCGAATAGTTTTTACCGAGGGTTTTGAAGAATTTTTGAAGGAGGCCTCAGAAGGCCTTACCGATAAAGACCAGGTAGTCGATATACCCAATTATGTCCGTTTTTGGGCCAAGGCCTTAGAGAGATAAAATTCGGTTTTTAAACCAAAACCAAGCCGAGGAAGATCAGGGAGGTGGCAAGCCAAAAGAGCCAAGGGAGAAAGCCTGTATAACTCAGGAGCGCTATGGTCAAGCAAAACAGTACCAAACCCAGATGCAGGAGAGAGGAGCCGAGTTTGGCCCGATAGCCTTCACAGCGAAAATTTAGTTTTCGCCCGGAAAGGACCAAAAGAAGAACAACTGTCTGAAAGATAGAAGAGATAAGGAGTAGAGAGAGGAGGGCCAGTCGCCAGCCTTTGAGTATCCAGATACCGGCAAGCAGCGTCCCCATCAGCCCGGCCAGGAGATTAAGCCAGCGTGTAGGCAAGAGGCGATTAGGTATGCACAAGGCCAGCACCAAAAGGAGGCCTCCGATCAAAGGAGCGGCAAGTTGATTCATGTGTTCTTGATAAGCCACTTTGACCATCGGTGAGACCTGGGCTAGATGCGCCCACTTGAAGTAAAACATGCTCCCGATACACAGGAGGGAGAGCAAAAACATCAAAATCACCGCGGCTACGGTCAGGCCAAAGTCGTAATTAAATCTCTTCATCTCAATGCACCGTATGCTCCCCTGGGAAGAGATAAGAGGCGGCAAAGGTATAGAGCATGGCCACAAAACAAATGATCCCAAGCCAACTGACAAAAGACCACATCCCCCGGCGGGTGAGATAGAGCCGAGCGTGAAAATAGGTGGAAAAGACCAACCACATCGTGATGGAGCTGGCGATCTTCGGGTCCCACCACCAGTTAGGCCCCCAGGCCTTAAGGGCCCAGGGAAAACCAAGGAGCATCCCTATGGTTAGGGCGATATAGCCCGGTCTGGCAAAGCGGTAGGCCATCTGGTCAAGTTCCGGTCTTTTGATAACCAACATAGATAGGCAGGAGGTAAAAAACACGGTGAGCGCAGCGTAAGAAATAAAGAGAAGGGGTGGATGAACCCACATGTAATGGGCATTGTAGAAAAAGATCATGCGTGGGTAGAGTCGCGCAAAAAGTCGTGCCCTTTCCATGAGGGATAGAGGCATGGTCCAGGGCCTGATCTCCTCAAAAAACCGCGGGAGAGGATCGGTAAAAGGATTGATAAAGAAGAGGATCAAGAGCTGAAGGATGAGGAGCGCGGAAAGGGTGGCCCTGGTAAGTCTGAACTTTACCCGACGACAGGCCCATACAGCCATAACGGCATAGCTAAAGAACCAAAAGAGGAATTTTTCCCGTTCAAGCCAAGGGGGAAGAAGAAAACGAGGCGGGGCCTCGGGCCGATAAGGAGGAAGGGCTCCATGGCCCATAGTTTTTAACCAGTGATTTATCATCGGGGCCAGTTTGGGTGGAAGCTCAAGGGGTAGTGCCAAATAAATGGTCAGGTGGAGATAGCCAACGAGCAGAAGGGCAACTCCCAGGATAACCACCGAGACCAAGAGGGTTCGATAATGCCAACGCCAGGCCCTTTTATCCTCAGAAAAGAGATACCAGGCAAGGGTGCCTATAAGGGCTACTACCGAAGTCCCGAGGAAGACCCGGATCAGGCCTCCAAGGTTTTGGTAGACTTGAAGAGCGTGTTCTAAAGCAAGGTCCATAGGAAATCTAGCGGTTTAAGTGCCAGCCTTATAATGTTCTGTTTGGCCGAATGTCTTAAGAGTACCATTTCCAAGGACCGAGACCGCACCATGCCCTCCGAAATGAGACACCGTTTGCCGTAAGATTTCAAGGCTTGGTCAGCCTCTTCGGCTATTTTGAGCAAGGCCTTTTTTTCTTTGGCGGCGATTTCGCTGTCCACATTGACCGAGGTCATCAGGATCTTGGCCAAACGATTAAATTCTCGACGCTCTTTGGTGAAATTTTCAAAGATGTTCCCTCCGTGGCCACCTCAAAATGTTGGACATCGGCGTAAAAGTTCTCCCCGGCGGTGTTTTTAAGGTGCTGGCCGGTGGCCAGGATGCTCTCAAAGACCCCTGTGGGTCCTGTTTTAGATTGGTAAGCTCTTGGACAATGTGGTTGATGTCATGAAGCAGCCGTAAGAAACTCGTCCTCAGCCTCACCGATGATCTCCCGCAGTCTCTGGGCAAACTTTAGATAAAAGACGGTGTTATCGAGATAGTCTCCCCGGGTGTCATATTCTAGAATCTCGATGCGGTAGCGTGACTTCAGACGGTTTAAGAGCTTATTAATAATGGCACTGCGCTCTACGGTGAGGCTTACCGTGAGTCGATCCGGATGGCGCCCTTGATCGTCAAAGTCAAGGAAGGCGATATTGGCCTTGGCATCAGTAACGTAATTTAAGAATTCAAAGAGGGCCCCGGGGCGGTTGGGAAGATAGATGTTAAATTTAAGAAACCCCAAAGGTTCGAGGGATTCCTGGAGATAGCCTATTTTCTGAAGCCCTTCGCGTATCTTTTGGTAATCCCTTTCTGATTCAAGGGTTACCTCAAAAAAGACCGTATGCGGGTCAATTCGGCGATCATAATGGATGCGATTGATGTTACCCTGATACTGGCGGACGATTTCGGCAGCCTTGTGTAAGGCCCCGGGCTGATCCGGTATACGGGCCACAAAATAAAACTTGGGCATAGGCGCCTCCTAATCACACTTAGAATAACCGCAACTACGACAAAGGAGACAGCCGCTTTCCACCTCAAGCGGCCCTCCGCAATCAGGACAAGGTCCAAAGGAAGGTGGTTCCTCGGGCTGGATCTCGATGTGCAGGGCCTCGGCCAGGATCTTGGCCACGGCGTCTGGGCAAGAAAGGATGGGTTTGCCTTCTTCCCAGGATGGGGCAGGGCAACGGATACCGGAAAGCTGTTTAATAATGGCCTCGGGTTTTACCCCGGAGCGTAGGGCCAGAGAGATGAGACGGCTAGTGGCCTCGATCTGGCAGGAGGCACATCCCCCAGCCTTTCCCATGGTGGCAAAGACCTCGCAGAGCCCTTTTTCATCCCAATTAACCGTTACGTAAAGGTTCCCACAACCAGTACGGATCTTTCGCGTAAACCCGCGGGTGATCTTGGGCCTGGGCCTCGGGGCTACACCTCCTTCGGTCTTAAGGGTCAATACCTGGCGTGGTCGGCTTCCGTAGCGATAGACGGTGACTCCCTTTAGCCCGAGTTCATAGGCCAAGAGATAAGCCCGACGAACATCCTCCTGCGTGGCCTCTTGGGGAAAATTAATGGTCTTTGATACGGCATTGTGTACGTGTCGCTGAAAGGCCGCTTGGATGCGTAAGTGCTGCTCTGGTGA
>CAZKEG010000105.1:0-5255 GCA_964551715.1 uncultured Thermodesulfobacteriota bacterium | reverse complement strand
GGGTGGGTACCCTTTTTAGGGGATATATACCGGTACACTCCGAGGGTTTTTTGGTCTACGTCTATAATTCTACCTGTGCGGTCCAAGCCCTTACTCTTATGGGATTTGAGACCAAGATCGAAGATCTTCGGGAACACACCTATATCCTTATTTCACCTGAAGGCGATGTTCTTTCCTTGCTCACTGTAAGACCGGATTTTATTACGCCCCCGGTTCCTATGAATGAACTCGGCCAGAAGATCAAACAGGGTCGGGCTACTTATTATGAGAAGGCTCATTATCTCCATCTTTTGGATCATTGGGTGGTAGAGATCATCAGTGCGGCAGAGGACGAGATCTTTTGGCGTGAACACGAAGAGAGATGGGTTATCTGAGGGTTTCTTTTCTATGCCTTTTCTTTTTTCCTCTCCGAGTTTGGCCAAGACTATTCCGATTACGGATGCTCTCAGGCGAGAAGTAAGGATAAATGTTTCGGTTAAAAGGGCTATTTTTCTCATCGCCTATGAATTCACTCCCTATCTCAATCTCTAGGATCAGACCGTAGGGATAAGCCTTTGGGCCAAGAGGGAAAGCGATCTCTTGAAACTCTATCCCCAAAAAACTCAGGGGCTTAAGGCCGTGGGAACGGTCACCAATCCCATTCAGAGGCCATTACTCCCTTAAATCCGGATCTTATCATTACCTGGACTTATTTCCCCAAGGCTGTTGAGGTGCTATCTTCCTTAGGTATTCCTACCTTGGCCCTGGCTCCTGAAAGCCTGGCCGATGTCTTTGAGACTTTGGATTTTTTGGCCAAGGTCTTTGCGCAAAAAAGGTCCCCAAGTACAACAGGCCATGAAACATTTGCTAAAGTTTTTGGCCGATCGTCTCTCTTCGGCCTCGTGCCCCCGGGTCCTCTTCTTCTGGAATACACCCACCAGGGTCTCGGGGAGGAGCGGAGTGGTACCGGATCTCATTCGGATGGCTGGTAGGAGGAACAGCGGTGATGAGCTAGAGTTGCCTTATGCCACGGTCAGCCTCCACGATCCGAATTTGGCCTTAACTTATGCCGATCGGGTGTTGTGTCTGAAAGAGGGAAAGCTTGTGGGAAAATTAACCGATCAGGATCAAGAAGGAGTTCGACAGACCCTTGAGGATCTATACCATAATTTCTTTCTCTGTATTTGAAACGGCTGAAAGCTCTTTGTCTTTCCTTACCCAAAAGACAAAAGAGCGTAGTGCTGCTTAAGATTTATCCCTATCTTTTACCGAGGGGGTTAAGAGAAAGACAAGTCACTGAGGAGGATTTATCATGAAAATAGGCATCGTTGGTTCTGGGTTTGTTGGGGCTACTTCGGCTTATGCCTTGATTATGAGGGGGATCGGGCGGGAAATCGTATTGGTAGACAAAAACCCCAAGAGGTCTTTGGCCGAGGCCGAAGATCTCTTTCACGCCGTGCCGTTTGCCCATCCCTTAGAGGTCATCAACGGCGATTTTGCCGATCTAATCGGGGCCAAGGTGGTCATTATCGCCGCCGGAGTAGCTCAAAAGCCAGGAGAGACTCGGCTCCATCTTCTCGGTAGAAACGCGGCGGTGTTCCGGGAAATCATCCCCCAGATCCTTAAATATGCTCCAGAAGCCATTTTGTTGGTGGCTACTAATCCGGTGGATGTCATGACCCATCTTGCCGCTAGGTATGCCGCGGAATACGGAGTGCCTTCCTCCAGAGTAATCGGTTCAGGGACCACCCTTGATACCGCGAGATTCCGGACCTTGCTTGGTCGGCACTTAGGCGTTGATCCTCAGCATGTACACGCCTACGTGGTCGGTGAACACGGCGATTCAGAGGTCCTTACCTGGTCATTGGTCACCATAGGAGGCATGTCCCTTGAGGAATTTTGTAAACTGAGAGACCGAACCCTTACCGCCGAAGACAAACAGCGCATCGACGAACGAGTGCGGCGGGCGGCCTATTACATCATCGAGGGCAAAGGGGCCACCTATTACGGCATCGGTAGTGCTATCGCCAAGATCGTGAGCGTAATCCTTTATGATCAAAGGGCCATTTTGACCCTCACCACCCCCACCGAAGAGGTGGTTGGGATCAAAGACGTCAGCGTTTCGGTGCCGAGACTATTGGGAGGGGAAGGGGTATTGGCCACTTTTCCCTTGCCTCTGAGTCCCGAGGAAGAAGAGGCCCTACGAAGGAGCGCCCAAATTATTCGTTCGGCCATCGACGAACTCGATCATCAGGGAGCTTCTTGAAATGGTGTCACGAAAGAGTTTAATTTTGACATATGTTGCGTTATCCCTTTTCGGCTATTGTCGGTCAAGAGGAAATGAAGCTGGCCCTCCTCCTCTCGGCGGTGAGTCGGGAGGTGGCCGGAGTCTTACTCTGTGGTGAGAAAGGGACTGGCAAGTCCACTGCTGCTCGGGCCTTGGCTTCCCTCCTCCCAGAGATAAGCCCCGGACAAAAAGCTCCCTTTGTCAATCTTCCGTTAAACGCCACGGAGGAGGCCCTTTTAGGCACCATCGATTTGGAAGAGACCTTTCGCACCGGAAGGCCGGTCTATTCCCCCGGGCTCCTGGTCAAGGCCGATCAAGGAGTCCTTTACATCGACGAGGTCAATCTCCTCCCTGAACACTTGGCGGCAAGCCTTCTCGATGCGGCGGAAAGGGGTTTGGTGGTCGTGGAACGGGAGGGCTTGAGCCTGACCCTGCCAGCTCGTTTGGTGCTCATCGGTTCCATGAATCCGGAAGAAGGCCATCTTTCCCCCCAATTACTTGATCGCTTTGGTCTTTGTGTGCTGGTCTCCGGGGAGAAAGATCCAGAGCGTAGGGTAGAAGTAGTAAGGAGAAGGCTTCTCTTTGAAAGAGATCCAGAGGGCTTTAATCAAATCTACAAACAAGAAGAAAAGGCCTTGAGGGAAAGGCTACTCAAGGCCCGAGATCTTTATCCACTGGTGGTCATCTCAGCGCGATTGAGGGCCCTGATCGGGGAACTCTGTCGTGAGGCCCGTGTCTCTGGTCACCGGGCGGATTTGGTTCTTCAGGCCGCCTCCCGGGCTCACGCTGCTTTACACGGAAGGAAGGAGGTCGTCTTTGAAGACATCGAGGCCTTGGCCGATATGGTCCTGGTCCACCGCCGACGGGAACAAGAACCCCGGGCCAAATCCCCGGCGAAAGAGCCAAAAGAAGAAAAAGAGTCCGAAAAGAAGGAAGAAAAGACCGATTCTTTTTCTCCTGAACCTCAAGAAAGGTCTCAAACAAGGCCCCAAGAACCCCAGGCTTCAGAAAAAGAAGAAGGCTCTCAAGCTCCTCTCCCCCCTCCGCCGGATGAAGTCAGGCCCCATGAAGGTCAGGACCAAGTCTTTGAGATTGGGGAGGTCTTTGAAGTACGTCCCTTAGGGCCCACTAGACGCCGAAGGGCCCAGGAGCTTACTGGCAAACGGTTGAAAAGCCTAACCCAAAGGGGGCGATTTGTGCGAGCGGTTATTCCCCGCGGTAAGGTGCGGGATTTGTCCCTTTCCGCCACCTTACGGGCGGCGGCGCCTTATCAATTATGCCGCGGGGCAGGCCCTGGCCGCGGGGTGGTCATTACCAAGAGCGATTTCCGTGAGAAACAACGAAAGAGCAAGGTCGGCCACCTGCTCCTCTTTTGCGTCGATGCTTCGGGTTCTATGGCGGCGGAGGCCAGGATGCGGGAGACCAAAGGGGCCATTATGAGCCTTCTCCTTTCCGCCTATCAGAAGCGGGATCGGGTGGCGCTGATCGTCTTCCGCGGCCAAGAGGCCAAACTGGTACTCCCTCCTACCAACTCCGTAGAACTTGCCGGAAGGCTCTTGGCCGATCTCCCAGTAGGGGGCTCCACTCCTCTACCAGCAGCTCTTTCTATGGTGGTCTCCTTTCTTGAACGCACCTTACGTCGAGAACCAGAACTGCCGGTGACCACTTTTTTCATTACCGATGGCCGGGGAAACGTGAGCTTGGGCCAAGGCAAACCCCAGGAAGAGATTAGAAGATGGGCCCAAATTTTGAGTCAAAGGTTTCCGCAGGTAGACTTTGTGGTCGTCGATACAGAGACCGGCTTTGTCCGCCTGGAGATGGCCAAGGAATTGGCCCGCATCCTTTCGGCCAAGTATTTTACCCCTGAGATCTTAAAAGCCGAGCGCTTGGTACGTATCGCCCGTAATATAAGGAAATAAAGGATCTGGAGGATCTATGAAACGTTACATCTTTCCCTTTAGCGCCATTGTTGGTCAAGAAGAGATGAAATTGGCCCTGATCTTGAATGTGATAGACCCTTCCATCGGGGGGGTGCTTATCCGAGGGGAAAAGGGTACCGGCAAATCCACTGTGGTTAGGGCCTTGGCAGATATTCTTCCTGAGATCGAAGTAGTAGAGGGCTGTCCTTTCTCCTGCGATCCGGAGGCCGTGGATCAACTCTGTCCGGAATGCGAGAGGCGTCTCAAAGAAGAGGGGAGTCTCCCACGTTTGCGTCGTAAAATTCGGGTGGTGGATTTTCCCTTATCCGCCACCGAGGACAGAGTGGTAGGCACCTTAGATATAGAGGCAGCCTTAAAGACCGGAGAGAAACGTTTTGAACCTGGTATCTTGGCCGCCGCCAACCGGGGCATCCTTTACGTAGATGAAGTGAATCTCCTTGACGACCATTTGGTCGATCTTTTGTTGGATGCCGCGGCCATGGGAGTCAATTTCGTAGAGAGGGAGGGGGTAAGTTTTGTCCATCCAGCGCGGTTTGTCTTGGTAGGGACCATGAATCCAGAGGAAGGCGAGTTACGCCCCCAGCTCTTAGATCGTTTTGGCCTTTGTGTCACCGTAGAAGGGCTTAAAGATCCCAAGCAAAGGGTGCTCATCATGGAGAGACGGGCGGCCTTTGAACAAGATCCAGAGGGTTTTACCCGCCAGTTTGCCGCAGAAAATCAAGCCCTGGCCCAAAGGATTATCTCTGCCAGGGAACGTCTCAAAGAGATAGAGATGCCGGAAGAGATGCTTTATGAGATGGCCAAGAGGCTAATCACCATCGGAGTTGATGGCCATCGGGCGGATATAACCATGGTCAAGGCGGCCAAGGCCCATGCAGCCTTTTGCGGGCGAGAAGAGGTCTCATCAGAAGATCTTAAAGTGGCCGAGAAACTGGCCTTGCCTCATCGTCTCCGTCGGCGTCCGTTTGAGGAAATCAAGGTCATGTAAAAGTGGGGCCGGTCATAAGCCGAGTTCTGTCCCCTGAAAGGGTGGTGGTCCTTCATCTAGG
>CAZKEG010000104.1:3938-5301 GCA_964551715.1 uncultured Thermodesulfobacteriota bacterium | reverse complement strand
CGCCTCTACTAAGCGCCCCAAAAACAGCGCCAACCAACAAAGAAGCACGTGCGCCTTGAACCGCCCGTTCCTTTACCTCTTGAGAAAACCTTTTTGATTTGTCCATAGTTCTATCCCCCCACAGATTTATCTCTCCGACAAACCCGGGGCGGTTCAAGGCCAGGTCTACCACTAAATCTTCAGAGAGGCCTTTACACGAGGGCCGTGGCCACTTGTCGATGTTCTTCATCCAGGTTGGCGAAGGAGGAATA
The DNA here is from genome assembly GCA_964551715.1 of uncultured Thermodesulfobacteriota bacterium. Classification (GTDB taxonomy): domain Bacteria; phylum Desulfobacterota; class Thermodesulfobacteria; order Thermodesulfobacteriales; family Thermodesulfatatoraceae; genus CAZKEG01. Next base: position 5,050 of record CAZKEG010000104.1, on the reverse strand, counting down.
TTGAGAAAGGAAGGCCAGTTTCACCACTCCGGTAGGTCCGTTTCGCTGTTTGCCGATGATTAACTCGGCTATTCCCTTGTCTGGTGTGTCTTTTTTATAGAGTTCTTCGCGATAGATGAAGACAATCACGTCGGCGTCCTGTTCAATGGCTCCTGATTCGCGAAGGTCAGCCAGTTGAGGGCGTTTGTCTGGTCGTTCCTCCACACGTCGATTGAGCTGCGAAAGGGCTACTACTGGGACGTTAAGTTCCTTGGCCATGGCCTTAAGTGAACTCGAGATTTCGGAGATCTCCTGCTCGCGCCGTTCACGCCGTTCACGGCTGCGCATGAGTTGGAGATAATCAACAATTACCAAGCCCAGGCCGTGTTCGGCCATAAGCCGCCTGGTCTTGGCCCGTAACTCAAGGATCGAGATGGCTGGGGTGTCATCTACAAAGATCGGAGCCTGGGAAAGGCGGTTAGCGGCAAAGGTAAGCCTTTGCCACTCGGCGTCGGAGAGCCGTCCGGTCCTTACCGCCTGGGCATCCACCTTGGCCTCGGCACAGAGCATCCTGGTGGCCAGTTGTTCCTTAGACATTTCCAAGGAGAAAATGGCCACCGGGATTTGGTGTTCGATGGCTGCATGCTGGGCGATGTTTAGGGCCAAAGAGGTTTTGCCCATACTCGGGCGCCCGGCAACGATAATCAAGTCTGCCGGCTGAAGACCAGCGGTCATCCGATCAAACTCGATAAACCCCGTGGGCACCCCGGTGATCTCTTCACGTCGTTGATGGAGTTGTTCGATTTGAAGAACGGCACTCTTTATCACTTCTTTGATAGGGAAGAAGCTCTTACTATCTCCCTGGGCCCGAATTTCAAAGATGGCCTGTTCAGCCTCTTCTAAGAGGTCATCTACCGGTTCGGTAGCCTCGTAGCATCGGCTGGCGATCTCGGTAGAAACGGCAATCAATTGCCTGAGGGTGGATTTTTCGCGGACAATGTGGGCGTAATAGACGACATTGGCCGCGGTGGGGACGAAATGGGCTAGCTCGGCCAGATAAGCAGCTCCCCCTACTTGTTCCAAGAGATCTTTGTCCCTCAGGGCATCGTGGACGGTGACCAGGTCTATGGGCT
>CAZKEG010000104.1:0-3928 GCA_964551715.1 uncultured Thermodesulfobacteriota bacterium | reverse complement strand
ATTGAAGAGTTCAAGCATGGTTCGGTAGATGGCCCCGTGGGCTGAACGATAAAAGTCTTCTGGTTTCAGGAGATCGACCACCTTGAGGAGGGCGTTGTTGTCAAGGAAGATACTCCCAAGGACACATTTTTCCGCCTCAATGTTCTGAGGCGGTACCCGATCAAAGATGGTTTCCGTGGTCTTCTTTTTCCGCGCCATAGGAATTTAAAACCGATGCCCTTTATTCAGAAGCCAGGTCTTTCAACGAAGACTATTTTAATCTATCAATCCGAACCAGGCGACTTCGAATTAGAGCTTGCGTTCGACGATGTAACGGGCGATGTCGCGCAGGGGTTCGGCCCGATAATCAAAAGGAGAAAGGGCTGCCAAGGCTTCTTCTACCAGTTCGATGGCCTTTTGGCGCGAGGCCTCGATCCCGAATAAGGCTGGATAAGTGGCCTTTTCCTTTTCCAAGTCAGAGCCTACGGGTTTGCCGATTACCTTTTCGTCCCCAAGGATATCCAGGAGGTCATCGACGATTTGAAAGGCCCGGCCGATGGCCCAGCCATAAGCCTCTAAGGCCTTTTCTTTTTCTGGAGAAGCCCCGGCCAGTATGGCCCCAGAGACTACCGAAGCAGTGATCAAGGCTCCGGTTTTATGTCGATGTATAAAATCAAGTTCTTCAGAGGAGACCCGACGGCCTTCGGCTAAGAGATCGGCCATCTGGCCTCCGACCATACCGTAAATGCCGGCGGCCTTGGCGATCAAGCCGATGACCCTTAATACTCGTTCACCAGGCACCTTGGCCAAGAGATCGGGATGAGTGAGGAGTTCAAAGGCATAAGTCAGGAGGCCATCACCGGCCAAAATAGCCGTGGCCTCGTCAAAGGCCTTGTGGCAGGTAGGTTTTCCGCGACGAAGGTCATCGTCGTCCATGGCCGGTAGATCATCATGAATCAAGGAATAAGTATGGATACATTCCAAGGCACAGGCAGCCGGTAAATAATCTTTGGCTCGGCCGCCGACGGCCTCAGCCCCGGCTAGCAGTAGAATGGGGCGCAGGCGTTTCCCCCCGGCAAAGAGGCTGTAATGCATGGCCTCGGTCACTCGGGAGGCAAAGTTGGTGAATTTGGGGACGTATCTTTGAAGGGCCTCATTGATCAGGGCCTGGCGTTTCTTCAAAAAGTCAAAAAAGCCAGGAGAGATCATCTAGCCCCCTTGATCCAGTTTTTCTAAAGGAATCAATTTGAGTTCTTCGTCTTCCTTGAGCAAGACTTCAATCTTTTGTTCTGCCTCCTCAAGGAGTTGGTGGCATCTCCTGGCCAGTTTGATCCCCTCTTCAAAGCGCTTTAAGGCCTCTTCCAAGGGAAGCTCTGTATTTTCAAGCTCGGTGACGATCTTCTCCAAGGCCTCTAAGGCCTCTTCAAAACTGAGCTTCATCTGGCCCCCAAGAGTCTCAATAAGGCTTGAGGATCAATCTTAATCCCTCTTACATAACAGCCAAAGTGCAGATGAGGCCCGGTAGCGCGACCGGTACAGCCAGAAAGGGCGATCACTTGGCCCCGCGCCACTATTTGGCCTTTTTTGACCCGAAAACGCGAGAGATGGGCGTAAATGGTATAAATGCCCACTCCATGGTCGATGATCAGCGTCTTGCCGGGGAGATAAAAATTACCCATTAAGACTACCCGCCCGCGGTTGGCGGCCTTTACTGGGGTGCCGACCGGAGCGGCTAAGTCGATGCCAGAATGGGGGCTCCTCGGTTCACCGTTGAAAAACCGCCTCAGGCCAAAGGGGCTCGAGAGCCGACCTTTTAAAGGCCAGACAAAGGGGCCGTCCAAATAGACCTCAGGGGTAAATCCAGAGACAGTTGTCTTGATTAACTTGATTTCCCTTTTGATCCTGGCCAAGACCTTAGGCGGATAATGGACCATCTTTTCCGGGACGGTGAGGTGCTCTTCAGGGTACTTCTTGGGGTAGACTTGAAGTTTTAGGCGCGGTAGACGAGCTCCCTCAAAGGTCAAGGGATAAAATCCCGGTTTAACCGAAAGCGGAACAGCCAGAAGGGCTATTCTCTGCTTGGCAAGGTCAAAGACAGCAAAATCCCGTCCCAGAAAGCGTATCCTTTGGACTCCTTGAGGTAGATCCTTGAGGAGGACCGGGGCCCCGGGATAGGGGTGGGTTGGTTGATATTCCAAGGCCAAGGTCGGTTGGCCAAGGCCTGAGACAATCCCAAGCAGGCCCAAGATAAAGCTAAAAGTGATTAAGGATTTTCGGCTCATAAGATCTTTTCCACTTTGGCTCTAGCCTTTCCACGACGAAAAAGTATTTCTACCTGGTCTCCTATCTCAAGTTCATCGGCCTCGGTGATAAGCCTTTGATCCGGTAGACGGCGGACCAGGCTATAACCCCGACTAAGCACCGAAAGGGGAGAGACGGCTTCAAGGTGCCTGGAAAGGCCTACCAATTTTTCTCTTTTATGACGCATTTGGTAACCCAGGGCCTTGATTATTCGTTCTTGGAGGTGTTTAAGCCGCGCCTTACCTTGCCGAAGCTCATCCCGCGGGTCACGCAGGCGATTGGAGATCTCGATTACTTGTTGCCGTCGGGCGGCAATTAGGTTCTTAGCGGCTTCAAGGAGCCGTCTTTTGAATCCTTCTACACCTTGGTGAAGTTCAAGGAGTGAAGGGAAAACAATTTGAGCCGCAGCCGTAGGGGTAGGGGCCCTTACATCAGCCACAAAATCACAGATGGTATAATCAATCTCGTGCCCCACGGCAGAGACCACCGGCACTGGTGAGTGATAGATAGCCTTGGCCACGATTTCCTCGTTAAAGGCCCAAAGGTCCTCGAGGGAGCCACCACCTCTGGTGACTACGATAAGTTCTACGCCTTGGTAAGAGCCGAGGAGATGAATCCCTTCAGCGATTTCTTGGGCCGCTCCTTCACCTTGGACCCGCACAGGAAAGATGATGATCCTGGCCTTGGGATAGCGGGAGAGGGCCACTTTCAAAAAATCGCGCAGGGCTGCCCCGGTAAGGGAGGTAACTAGCCCCACGACTCTCGGTAAGAGGGGCAGAGGCCTTTTGCGGGAGGGATCAAAAAAGCCCTTTTGGGCCAACTTTTCTTTAAGTTGCTCAAAGGCCAGTTGCAAGGCCCCTAGCCCCCGGGGCTCTATGAGTTGGACGATGAGTTGATATTCTCCGCGGGGTTCGTAAACGGAAAGCCGCCCAAAACAGAGGACATGGAGCCCATCTTCAAGTCTGAACTTGAGGTAGGCCCTTTGTCCGCGAAAGAGTACGGCCCTAAGAGAGGCCTCTTCGTCGCGCAAGGTGAAGTAAAGGTGCCCGGAGTTGGGGGAACGAAGGTTGGCTATCTCTCCTTCCACCCAGACAAAAGGGAAAGTGCTCTCCAGGAGATCTTTGATCACATAAGTCAATTCTTTCACGGTAAAGACATGGGTTTTGAGGGAAGGACCTTTTTCTGGCCTTGCTATCGTTTCCATTGAACTTAACCTTTCGTTAGGACAAGCCTTGTTTGTTTCGGAAAATAGGTTTCTTAACCACAAGTTTAGAAGGGAAAAGCAACAGAGACAACAGGGGTGGTGTAGCCATGATCAAAAAAGATCTTTACGAGATATTGGGGGTTAGTCCGGATGCCAGCGAAGAAGAAATCAAAAAGGCTTATCGACGATTGGCGCGAAAGTATCATCCTGATTTGCATCCAGGAGACAAAGAAGCCGAGGAGAGATTTAAGGAGATAAGCGAGGCCTATGAGATCCTTTCTGACCCAAAGAAACGGGCAGAATATGATCAACTCCGCCAGGCGGCCAAGGCTTACAGCTTTACCACCCCGGGTGGGGAGAGGGCCTATGACTTTAGTATTTTTATGGATGAGGCTGGGCCGTTTGGTGGGTTTGCGGATATCTTTGCTGATCTATTTGGTTTTG
>CAZKEG010000103.1:0-5364 GCA_964551715.1 uncultured Thermodesulfobacteriota bacterium | reverse complement strand
GTTAAGGGAAGATATTCTCGAAGATCATACTTTCGGGCCAGGGATTCTACCAAAGCGAGGGCTTCTTTTTTCTCTTTGGCGTGAAGCATGGTGTAAAGATTGTACGGCCAATGGGGATAGGAACGACGTTCATAACAATGAGTAATCCCCGGTTCTCCGGCTAGACCTTGGCCAACTTCCTCTATTCGCTCTTTTGGTACCTGCCAGGCCACCATCACGTTACCATGGAAACCGGCCTTAGTATGCCTAACCAGCCCCGCAAAGCGCCTGATAAGACCGGTTTTAAGGCCTTCCTTGAGCCACCTCAGAATTTCTTCCTCAGGAAGGGAAATCTTTTTCCCAATAATAGTAAAGGGGCGGGAGACAAGAGGGAGGTCTTCTTGGGTAAGACGCACCAGAGAAATAATTTTCTCATCAGGTGGGGGGGCGGTTTTGATGATGACCTTTGCCTCTTGACCGTTACCGTTTCCTTCTTCGTTAAGATCCAGGATAAGGGCAATCTTAAAGACCCGTTTTATAGGAAGGAGTAAGTAATCAGAGACCCTGGCCTCCTCTAAGAGCCTTTGTACCGTCTTATCTGGATCTTTTCCCGGCGGAATGGCAATGGTGAACCATAGATTGTAGTGATGGTCGCGCAAATAGTTATGGCTTACCCCTGGGTAGGCGTTTATTACCCGAGCTGCCTCTTCTATTTTTTGAGGCGGTACCGAGGCGGCGACTAAAGTGGTCCGATAGCCTAGGGCTTGAGGGTTAAAAATGGCACTGATCTGCCTAAGAAGTCCCTCTTCCTTGAACTTGGTTAAATATTCAAAGACTTCTTCTTCCGAAAGGCCACAACGTTTTCCAAGCTCTTTGTAAGGCTCTGAAACCAGAGGGAAATTTTTTTGGATTTCCCTCAAGAGGCATTGACTCACTCTTTCCATAGAGGAATAGTGCCTTCATTTTGGTTTCTTTTCAACTCTTTGTATCGAAAAAAACTTCTTTCTTCATAAGCTACCATAACTTGTGTGTCTTTTATCAGAGGTCTTGGTAATTGAATCCAGAAAATCCCGTTTTTAAGCCCTACACAGTTTGAGAGGAACGGTTACAATTCAAACTATGGCCCGGCTGACGCCCATGTTTCAACAATACCTCGAGATCAAAAACCGCTACCCCGATGCCATCCTTTTCTTTCGCTTAGGTGACTTCTATGAGATGTTTTTTGAAGACGCTGAGGTGGCCTCTCGTCTCTTAGATATAGCTCTTACCTCTCGTGACAAAGGGGCCAAAGAGAAGGTTCCCATGTGTGGAGTCCCAGCGGCCAATGCGGCCCCTTATATCAATCGCCTGGTTGAGGCAGGCTATAAAGTGGCCATCTGTGAACAGATTGAAGACCCTCGCCAGGCCAAAGGACTGGTCAAGAGAGAAGTGATTCGCGTCATCACTCCCGGGCTAAATCTCGATCAGGATTCCCTTACCGCCAAAGATTATCATTTTTTGGCGGCCATTTCTCAGGGGAAACGCCTTGGTCTGGCCTTGCTCGATCTTTCAACTGGTGAATTTTGGGCTACCGAACTTACCGAAGAGGAAGAGCTCCTAAGCGAACTCTTTCGCCGCGAACCCAAAGAAATACTTATCCCCGAGGAATTAAAAGAAAGTTCGCTTTTACACAGAGTAAAAGAGATCTTGCCCACCATCTTTGTCTCTCCAAGGCCTGGCCTTTCCTTTGAGCCGAAACGGGCCGAAGGGCTTCTCAAAGAACATTATCAAGTAATTGATCTTTCGGCTTTTGGTTTGAATCGAGCCAAAGAGGCCTTATCCTGTGCCGGGGCCTTGCTTGAATACGTCAAAGAGACGCAAAAGATGGCCCTTGAGCACCTCTCGCCGGTGAAGTTTTATCATCTCTCCCGGTATTTAGTGATTGATGAGGCCACTAAGCGTAATCTGGAGCTTTTGCGTAACAATCTCGATGGCACCAAAAAGGGTTCTCTCCTTTGGGTCTTAGATCAGACCCTGACTCCCATGGGTGGCAGGCTCCTTAAGCATTGGCTCCTTTATCCTTTGCGGGATCTCGAAGGGATCTGTGCCCGCCATCGAGCCGTGGAATTCCTCCTGGAACACTACCACTTACGTCAGGACCTGCGCGCTGAACTCAAAAAGGTCTCGGATCTGGAACGTTTGGCCGGACGCTGTGCCATGAGGTTGGCCAATCCCCGAGATCTTTTGGCTCTGAAAGATTCCCTCAGGGCCCTACCCAAGATCCACGAAGCCCTTTCAAATCAAGTTCCGGGGCTCCTCGAGGCATTAAGACAACAGATCCATGACCTCTCTGATCTAGCCGAGAAGATCGAACATACCCTCCGAGAAGAGGCCCCGGTGAACATCAAGGAAGGAGGGTTGATCAAGGAAGGAGTTCATCCTGAGCTTGATGAATTGCGGCGCTTAAAGACCGATGGCCTGTCTTTTCTCTCTGAACTTGAGGCCCGAGAGCGCAAACGCACTGGTATCCCCAATCTCAAAGTGGGATATAATCGAATTTTTGGTTACTACATCGAGGTCTCTAAGAGTCATCTAAAAAAGGTCCCCCCGGATTATATCCGTAAGCAGACCTTGGTTGGCGGGGAGCGTTTTATTACCCAAGAACTCAAGGAGTTTGAAGCCAAGGTCCTCTCTGCTGACGAACGATTAAAAGAATTGGAATACCAACTCTTTGTCGAGTTGCGAGAAGAGGTAGCGGGTAAGACTAGGGAATTAAAGGAAACAGCTAAGGCCTTGGCTACCCTTGATGTTTTGGCCGCCCTGGCCGAAGTAGCCGCGGAAAATGGATATGTGCGTCCGGAGATGACCACCGAAAGGGTGATCGAAATACGCGAGGGCCGACATCCGGTGGTGGAAAAGACCCTGCCCATAGGTCAATTTGTCCCCAACGATATCCGACTTGATGACGAAGAAAACATCATTTTGATCATCACTGGCCCTAATATGGCTGGTAAGTCGACTATTCTTCGTCAGACAGCCCTGATCACCCTTATGGCTCATATGGGAAGTTTTGTCCCTGCGGAATACGCGCGCATCGGTCTTTGTGATCGCATCTTCACCAGGGTTGGGGCTTCGGATCAGCTCTCTCGGGGGCGGAGTACTTTTATGGTCGAGATGACCGAATGTGCCCACATCCTTCATCAGGCCACGAAGCAGAGCTTGGTGGTGCTTGATGAGATAGGCCGGGGGACTAGCACCTTTGACGGCCTTTCCATCGCCTGGGCGGTGGCTGAGTATTTAGTCAAACGAAGGGTGCGCACCCTCTTTGCCACCCATTATCATGAACTCACCGAGCTTGCCCGAGAAAATGCCGGGGTCAAAAACTACAACGTGGCCGTCAAGGAATGGGAGGATTCTATTGTCTTTCTGTATCGTCTGCTCCCTGGGCCAGCAAACGAATCTTATGGTATTCAGGTGGCGGCCCTGGCCGGTCTCCCTAAAGAAGTAGTCAAGCGTGCCAAGGAGATTCTGGCCAGATTGGAACAGAAACCGGATCTTTCTCCAAGGCAGAAACAGCTTGCCCTACCCCTTTTTCAGAGTGATGGTAAGCTTAAGCAAAAATTACGAGCCCTAGATCCGAATCGCATGACCCCTCTTGAGGCCCTGGAATGCCTCTTTGAACTCAAACGCCTGGCCGAAGAGAGTAGTTGATGAGGATGAGTTATTACCCCTTTCTAAAAAGAAAGTGGCTTTATCTGTTTTTGTTCTCCTTGCTCTTCCTCTCTCAGACCCTCCCTTCCTGGGCCAAGAGCGAGGCCGAAATCGCTTATCAGAAGGCCGAAAAGGAGCTAAAGCGCTTTGCTTATTCCAAACAGATCAAATATCGTCGCTATTGGCTGCGAATAATCTATCGCTTTGAACGCATCTATCTCCGGTTTCCCCAGAGTAGGGTAGCCCCTAAGGCCCTTTATAAAACGGCAAGGCTCTGGGAGGAACTATACGGTTACTCGGGTCGGAAAAAGGATCTCCTCGAGGCCCTTAAGCACTATCGTCTCTTGTGGGAGAAATATCCCCGAAGCCCTTTGGCTGGCGAGGCCATCAAACGGGCCATTTCTATCTACGAAAAAAAATTAAAAGACCCGGTAACAGCCCTCAAATTAAAGCGACGTCTTCGGAGGCCAAAGGCTAGAAAATCCCAGGCCAAACCCAAAAATAAAAATTTGGCTTCAAAGACTTCCCGCCAAAAGAAAAGAGCTTCTCATACTAATCCGGTCAAGAATTCTACGCCTTGTCTAATCAAAAATGTCCGTCACTGGTCAAGCCAGGAATACAGCCGGGTAGTCATTGATCTTTCAGGGAAACCGGTTTACAAGGCCCATATCCTCAAGGCCCATGCCGGTAAGCCGCCAAGACTTTACGTGGATTGTACCCCGGCCAAGCTTTCTCCTTATTTGACCCCGCTGATTCCGATTAAAGATGGGTTGCTCAAACAGGTCCGTTTGGGACAATACCGGCCTAAGACCGTCCGCGTCGTCCTGGATCTCAATAGTTTGACCAACTATCGAGTGTTTTTCCTAGATGAACCCCCTCGGTTGGTCATCGATCTGGTAGGGCAGAGCGAAAAGGCAAAGGTCGTCTGTCCCAAACTCCCGAGCAAAGGTCCCTTTTCTCTGGCCCAACAATTGGGGCTTTGTGTAAGGCGGATCGTGATCGACCCTGGCCATGGTGGTCGAGACCCCGGGGCCAAGAGTCGTCACGGTCTACGGGAAAAGGACGTGGTGCTCAAGGTCTCAAAATTATTGGCTAAAAAGTTACGTGAACGCCTGGGCTGTGAGGTCATCCTCACCAGATCAAAAGACGTGTTTATCCCTCTAGAACAGCGAACGGCCATCGCCAATATGAAACATACCGATCTCTTTATCTCTATCCACGTAAACAGTTCTCCCAATAGGCGGGCCAGGGGTGTAGAGACCTACTATCTCAACTTTGCCACCGACAAAGAGGCCATGCGGGTAGCCGCTATGGAAAACGCGGCTTCCACCCGCTCCCTTGGTGAACTACAAGACCTTCTCAAGAACATCCTCCTCCATTCTAAGGTGGAAGAATCAAGCCGCCTGGCCAGGGATATCCAGGAAGAATTAGTGCATACCTTGAATCGTCGTTATCGTCGAGTGAAAAACCGTGGGGTCAAGACGGCCCCCTTTGTGGTCCTGATCGGGACCAGGATGCCTGCCGTCTTAGTAGAGATCGGGTTCATCAGCAATCATTTTGAGGAAAGGCGCCTCCGAGATCCTCGCTATTTGGAGACCGTAGCCGAGGGATTGGCCAGGGGGATAGAACGGTACATGAAAGAGATCAAACTCACCGCCTACCGGTAATCATTCATAGAAACTCTCGAGCATCTTG
>CAZKEG010000102.1:0-5386 GCA_964551715.1 uncultured Thermodesulfobacteriota bacterium | reverse complement strand
ATTCTCTGAGACCTTGCGCTACCTCCTTAATGAGGATCTCCCAGTAGGAATTTACTTTCCAGAAGAGACACAGCCGACCACAAAACCTCCTCAAAGTTCCGAAAAGGCAAACAAGGATTAAAGTCAAAGTTTGCAAAGATCCCTTTTTGGTTCCATAATTTGAAAACTGTAAATTGGGCAAGGAGGCGTAGAGAATGATTATCATCATGAAACCCAAAATCACCCAAGAAAGCTTAGAATTTGAAAATTTACTGAGATATCTCTCTCAATTTGAAGGAGTGAAGACCCATGTCGCCGAATATCAAGGAATGACCCGCAAGGTCTTAGAAATCCATCTCATCGGAGATACCAAAAAGGTCCCGCTGGAGATGATCCAAGCCCTACCAGGCGTAGAAAAGGCCATCCGAGTCTCAAATAAATATCGCCAAATCGGCCGTCACGGAGAACTGGAGCCCATTGGCTTTGATTACAAAGGCCTCCATTTTGACCAAAATTCTTTCCACCTTTTCATAGGATTGTGTGCAGTGGACACCAAAGAAAACGCCGAAACTATCTTTAAACACCTCAAGGAAAACGGGGTGCGAACAGCCCGTATGGGGGCCTACAAGCCTCGCACCTCCCCTTATGATTTCCAAGGTCATGGCAAAGAGTGCCTACCCTGGCTCTTTGAGTTGGCTGGTAAGTACGATATCGCCGTTATTGCCATGGAAGTGTTAGCCCCTCATCATATTGATGAAATTTACGAGGCTTTGGAGAAGACCGGACACCCCACCGGGGTGATGCTCCAAATCGGTACTCGCAACGCCCAGAATTTCGAGTTACTCAAGGCCGTAGGGAGCCAGCAGGAATTCCCCATTCTCTACAAACGAGGTATGGGGCTTACTATTGAGGAAAGTTTGAATGCCTGCGAATATATTGCCAGCGAAGGCAATCACAATATCATCTTCTGCCTGCGGGGAGTAAGGACCCACCTCGGTGATCCCCATCGAAACTTGGTAGACTTTGGCCATGTCCCGGTGATCAAAAGGCAGACCAAGCTCCCGGTGTGTGTCGACCCCTCGCACCCCATCGGCTCTCGAGCCCAGGCCCCGGATGGGATCAAAGATATCTACCACGTGGCTGCCCAAGGCGTCATCGCGGGGGCGAACATGGTCCTGGTGGAGTTCCATCCCGAGCCGGAAAAGGCCCTGTGTGACGGCCCGCAGGCCCTTTACATGGAAGAGCTACCTTGGTTTATCGAGCATATGCAATACGCCAGAGAGGCCTATTTGAAGATGAAAGACCTGGCGGCCAGGTGTGCCATGCAACAAATGGCCCCAAAACTTTAATTTTTAGGACATCCCAATGAAAAGTATCGTTTTTGGGCCGGTTCGTTCGAGAAGACTTGGTCTTTCCCTTGGAGTAGATCTCCTAACCCTTAAGACCTGCTCCTTTGATTGCCTCTATTGCGAGATCGGCCCCACGACCAATAAGACCACCGAACGGCGGGCCTATCGTCCCACAGAAGAAGTCAAAAAGGCCCTCCGAGAAAAATTAAGTGACCCTGAGCTTCATTTTGAGGTCCTTACCTTTGCCGGCTCAGGAGAGCCAACGCTCCATAAGGATCTAGGAGAACTTATCCGCTTGGCCAAAGACCTTACCGACCGGCCCATCTGTGTCCTGACCAATGCCTCTTTGGTCTGGCAAGAAGAGGTCCTTCGCGATCTCTGCCTGGCTGATCTGGTCCTCCCTTCCCTTGATGCCGCCAAACAAGAAACCTTTGAAAGACTTAATCGCCCTGCTCCGGGATTAAGTATCTCGGCCATCATTGAGGGCTTAAAAAAATTGCGGGAAAAGATGTCTGGCCAGATGTGGCTTGAGATCATGCTCGTGGGAGGCATCAATGACCAGGAAGAAGACCTAGCGGCCCTACGCAAAGCAGTGAAAGAAATAAGGCCTCATCGAATACAGCTAAACACCGTAGTTCGCCCCCCGGCCTATCCCGAGGCCTCACCCCTTTCCTTTGAAAAACTTGAAGAGATAGCCAAGACCTTTGAGCCGGAAGCAGAGATCATCTTACCTAAACCAGGGGAGAAAAGGGAAAAACGGCCGATTTCTACTGAAGAAATCCTCGCTCTTTTGAGTCGTCGGCCCTGTCCTTCGGAAGAAATTGCTGCTGCCCTGGGCTTTGATTACAAAGAGACCCTCCTTGCCCTTCAACAATTGATAAGTAAAGGCCTGGTTCATAGCAAAGTCCACGACCAACGGGTCTTCTACTATGTCTGAGCCCGGAAAGAACCTAAAGATCGGTATCACTATGGGGTGTCCGGCTGGGGTGGGGCCGGAAATCGTGCTTAAGGCCTTAGGAAAAACTTGGCCCGAAGACATAAGGCTCGTCGTCTTAGGAGATGCTTCCTGGCTTAAGACTACTGCCCAAAGGCTTGGACTCCCCCAAGATTGGCAGGTTGTCTCTCAACCTCGTGAAATTAATCAATTGACCCGACACGCCGTCTTGAATCTCTCCGATCTTTCTCAAGTCCAATGTGGGCGACCGAATCTTGAAACGGCGAAGGCCATGGTCCGCTATATCAAAGAAGGGGTATGTCTCTGTCAGGAAGGATTCCTTGACGCCCTCGTCACTGCCCCTATTAGCAAAACGGCCCTTAAACTCGCTGGAGAGCCCTATCCAGGGCACACGGAGATGCTGGCCGATCTAACGAGGACCAGAGAATTCGCCATGGCCTTTTGGGGTGAAAAATTAAAGATCGTCCTGGTCACCATCCATGTGGCCTTAAAAGAGGTCCCGGGCCTCCTCTCCCAAAAAGAGATCCTCAAGGTTGCGCGTCTGGCCTATCAGTTTCTGAAGGATGATTTGGGCTTAGAAACTCCACGGCTGGCCTTAGCTGGCCTTAACCCCCACGCCAGCGAAGGAGGACTTTTCGGCCAGGAAGAGGAAAAGATCTTGATCCCAGCAGTAAAGGCCGCTCAGGAAGAAGGCATTCCTCTCTTTGGCCCTTATCCTAGTGACAGTCTCTTTTTCCGGGCGGTAAAAGGAGAGTTTGACCTGGTGGTCAGCCTCTACCATGATCAAGGGCTTATACCCTTCAAGCTCCTGCATTTCGAAGACGGCGTAAATCTAACCTTAGGCCTTCCTATCATCAGAACCTCCGTGGATCACGGCACAGCTTACGACATTGCCGGAAAAGGAGTGGCCAATCCTCAAAGTCTCTTTAAGGCCATCGAACTGGCCATTCACATGGCCCGAAACCGAAAGGGTTAAAATTTATATCTCCCCAAAAGTAACCTGCGATCGTGTAGTTTATTGAACCGCCAAGAAAAGCACTTTATCTCCAGCACATAGCGAGAGAGAGCCTAGAGATGATGGCGCCAGTAAAAAGTTCTTCCAGAGTCATTCAGATTGCGCCTTTCCTTAAAACTTAACTTAAACTTGGATTTCTTTTAGAAAGAGGTTTATTTTGCAAGAGTGAAATGTACAGCCTCCTTAGCTGGTGGAATGAACCGGAAAAATGGCGGGCCTTTATCGAGGCCCACGGGCTTTGGGGACCTTTTTGTTTTGTCCTCCTTCAAGCTGGTCAGGTAGTCTTGGCACCTATCCCCGGGGAAGCCACTGGTTTTTTGGCCGGCTTTCTCTTCGGACCGTGGTGGGGGTTCTTTTATGCCATGATTGGCCTGGCTATCGGCTCATCTGTCGCCTTCTATCTGGCCCGTCTTTTTAGACAAGCCTTTGCTCGCTGTTTCGAAAAATCGCCCTATTTTCAGCGCTTGAGCCGTTTCATGGCCAAACGAGGAGTCTTGGCAGCCTTCGTCTGTTTTCTCATCCCGGGATTTCCCAAGGACTATCTGTCTTATTTTTTAGGACTCTTTCCTATCCCCTGGTCTACCTTTCTCATCATTATGATCTTGGGGCGCATCCCTGGGACCTTGGCCTTGACCTTACAAGGCGCTGCCACCTATGAAAGAAATTGGGGTTTGTTGGCCTTAGTAACCGCCATTAGCCTGATCTTTTTTGGTCTTTTTTATCTCTTTCGGGAGAGGATTTATCACTATTTGGAGGGGAAAAGTGCCCATCCTCTATCTTGACCTGGTAGGCGGTATCGCAGGAGATATGTGGCTAGCCGCCCTTTTGGATCTGGGGCTTTCTATAGACGCCTTGAACGATTTTTTAAGCATCCTGCCGGGAAAGACAGAAGTATACGCAAAAAGGGTTTCTAAAGCAGGTTTTTCTGCTCTAAAGGTAGAAATCGAAACCAAAGATGATCTATTCCCTAAAACTTACTCCCAAACCATGACGTTTCTTGAAAAATTACCTCTAAAACCAGTTATCAAAAAAAAGACCCAAGAAATTTTCCAACTCCTTTTTGAGACCGAAGCCGAGGTTCACGGTCAACCCCTTGAAGGCATCCATCTCCACGAATTGGCTGCCGGAGATACCATGGTGGATATTTTGGGTGTGCTTTGGGCCTTGGAAACCCTCGATATAAAAAAGATCTTTGTCTCTCCCATTCCCCTGGGGTCTGGTCTGATCAAGGGTGCCCACGGCCCGCTCCCATTGCCGGCCCCGGCAACCTTACATCTTCTAAAGGGTCTTGAGATATACGGTATCGAAGAACCGGTAGAAACTGTAACCCCTACCGGCGCGGTCTTGATCAAGGCCCTCACCGAAGGGACGAGTCCTTTCCCACCAATGACTTTAAAAGAAATAGGCATAGGAGCAGGAGATCAGGAGTTTAAAACTCGTCCAAATATCTTGCGTCTTTTTCTGGGAGAAACACCCCCGGTCGAAGGCCTTCTTTGGGAAGAAGTAGTAGAACTTGAGACTAATTTAGACGATGAAACCCCAGAGGTCTTGGCCTATGCCGCGGAAAATCTTTTAAAAGCCGGGGCTCTTGACGTAGGTTTTTTGCCCTTTTTCATGAAAAAAGGCCGGCCAGGTCACAAATTGGTCGTCTTGGCTCGGCCTGGAGAGGAGATCAAACTCGCCCAAATAATGCTCAAAGAGACTGGCTCCCTGGGCGTGAGAATCCGAAAGGTTACACGCTTGGTAGTCCCTCGAGAGATAAAAGAAATAACTACTCCTTGGGGAAGCATTAAGATCAAAGTCGCTCATTTTCCAGAAGGAAGAGAGTTTATCAAACCCGAATGGGAAGATCTGAAAAGATTGGCCCGAAAAACAGGTAGACCTTTACGTGAATTGATAAGAGAGGTGTTGAGGTTGAAGGGATAGCTCCTGACCTCCACTCCTATTCGCTCTCCGTTGCCGAAGATGAGGGCGAGCATCGGGTGAACCGCCCCGGGTTTGTCGGAGAGATAAATCTGTGGGAGGATAGAACTTGGACAAATCAAAAAGGTTCTCTCAAGAGGTAAAGGAACGGGCGGTTCGATTGGT
>CAZKEG010000101.1:0-5547 GCA_964551715.1 uncultured Thermodesulfobacteriota bacterium | reverse complement strand
TGCGGCGGCGTTCAAGGGAGCGGCGCACGGCTCTCACGCTTGAGGCCAGACGCCGCTGAAGGATCATCATGGCAAAGGCTAAGTTGCGTTTCTCCTGCTGTAAGGCCCGGTTGTAGTGCCTGGCCACATAACGGGTCACGGCCTGGTAGAGCTCCCGCTCGGGTTCGCTGAGATAAAACCGCGGGGTGAAAACCTTGCGCGGCGGAAAAAGTGGTCTTCCGGAAAAATCTTTGAGATCTTCCTTTAGCCGGCGCAGGAAAAGCGGGTTTTCTTTCTTGCGTACGGATTCTTCAAGAAGGTCAAGGTTTGCAAAAAGCCCGGGCTCAAGAAGGTCCAGGAAGAGGCGGAAGTTTTCCGGATCTCCCCGGTGGGGAGTGGCGGTCAAAAAGAGCAGAAAGCGCGAGGTCTCGGAAAGGACTTCACCCAAAATGTAACGCTTGGTCTTGTAAGTTTTATCTCCATAACGGTAGGCGCTGAGCTTGTGGGCCTCATCAATAATGACCAGGTCCCAGGTGACTTCTTTTAAGCTTTCAAGCACGTCTTCCTGGCGGGCGAAGTCCATAGAGGTGATCACCTGCGAGAAATCTTCCCAGACGTTGCGACCAAAGGAAGACCTGATAAGCCCCCGGTCAACGATCTGAAAGGTTTCGTTGAAACGCTCCCTCATTTCCCTGAGCCACTGTTCCTTAAGGTGGCCAGGGACGACGATGAGCGTGCGTTCCACAAGCCCGCGGAGCTTGAGTTCCTTGAGTGTTAGCCCGGCCATGATGGTTTTGCCGGCTCCGGGGTCGTCGGCTAACAAAAACCGGGGGCGTGGGTTCTGAAGGATGTAGTGGTAGACGGCCTCTATCTGGTGGGGCAGAGGATCTACCTGTGAGACGTTTACGGCAAAGAGCGGATCGAACTGAAAGGCGTTGCGTATGCGGGCGGCCTCAAGAAATAGAAAAAATCCTTCAGCATCGGCGGAAAAATCAAGCTTGTCTTCGGTAGAAAGCCTTAGCTTGGCGAGGTCCTGAGGCGCAAGTACCGGGTCGTAAAACTTTCTTTCTACGGTGCCAACGCCTTGAATTTTTACGAAGCTGTTTTCGAGAGGCTCAACCTGGATGAGCCTTACCGGCTCCGGGAAAAATGGACCTTCGATAACTACTCCTGGCTTTAGATCCTGAATTTCCATTTCTTCCCTTCCAATTCTTTAATGTCCTCTACAATTGCCATTTCCATGACCTTCTCTATGGTCTCTTCAGGTGAAATGTCTTTAGGAAGGGGAAGCGATCTTTTCAAAGCATCCAGTGAAGGTTCTTTCCGAAGCGCCTTGGCGCGAGGTTCCATTTCTCCTACCCTCAGATTTTTGAGTACCTTAGCAAAAAAGGATTACACGGAAAACTTTGATTACGACGCCTTCCGGGAGATTCTTAACAGGATTTTGGATTGTGCTTAGCTAATTTCCAAAAATTAGGGCAGGTATTTAGGATAAAATTGTCTGCTTCAGTCCCTGTTATCATCTCAACTTTCGCCTCGACAAAGGGCTTTTAAGGGGTAGCTCAAATTTAGATCAGGATAAGGTTTTAATCGGGCCGTGGCCAAGGGGCGCAAAAAGCGAAGTCTTAAAGACGAAAAAAGATATCTCCGGCAAGCATTAGGCCCCTTTCTGGACAAGCCGCAACACAACGTCCCTCTCCTGCACATCGTTCTTGGTCCATGAGGATCACGCCCTCTGGTGTCCGCCAAAGGGTCTTATGTCGGCAGGCCGCAAGACACGGTGCTTCGGTGCACTCACGACATATTTCTTGGCGAAAATCTACATACGCTTCGGGGAAACAACTCTTGGCTACGGAATACACCCAAAGGACATTGGTCTCTGGGGAAAAACAGCGCCTCATCTGGCAGGCAGCTATACAGGCCCGACATCCTATACAAGCCTTGGGTCCCAAATAAGAACCGGTCAAAAAGGTCTCTCTGCTGAGGCGTCGGTCAGATAAAAGGAAGCCGATCAGGCAAAACAACCCGCTATCTTTAAAAACTCGCGCCGATCCTGGCTATATCTCAAAAACCTGGGAAATGGCCGAAGAGCTTACTCCTAGGAAAGGGCGATAAGAAAGACCCCAGCTACCATCAGGCTAGCGCCGAAGAGCCGACTCAAGAGATCTTCTTCCTTAAAAAATATCCCGCCTAAGAGCACGCCGAAGAGGACGCTAAGTCTCTTTACGGCAATCATATAGGCCGCCGGGGCAAGACTTATGGCCCACATGTGGGTGATGACCATAGCCGTCTGAGTAAGCCCCACCCAAAAGACCCCTTTAGGACTTTCCCGGACCACCCGCCAGGGATAGGCCCGAAAAAGAAAAGTGAGGACCAGACTGGCAAAGATTCCGTGAATAATAAAGTAAAAGCTGGCAAAAAACAAAGGATTCGAATGCTTGACCGCCAGTTTACCGAGGACCGAAGTAATGGCGTAGAGAAAGGCTACGATCAACATGAACACCGAACCCCGTTCCCGAAAGATGGCGGCAAGCGGTGCCAGCCACCCGGCCCGTAAGTTCTTAAGGTGAAGGCTGTAGCTTCCGAGAACGATGAGAAAAATACCAAGAATGCCCTGTAAACTCAGCCTTTCATCGAGGATAACCGCCCCGGTAAGGATCATAAAGGCCGGGGTGAAGGCCAGAAAAGGCACGGTAAGCGAAAGAGGTGAGACCCGCAGGGCCTCCATGTAACAGAGGAGGGCGGTGGTCTCCAGGGGTAGAAGTATAGCCACGGTCTTCCAAAAGGTATGATCAAGATGGGGCCACTTCTGAATCAGTAGTAAAGGAAGCAAAAAGAAGATGGGGGCCAACACCCGGCCTACCGCCATTTTGTAGGTGCCAAGTGGGCGCAGGTAGAGCTTGGTCAGCGCATCGCCAGCGGCGGTAAAAAAGGCTGTGCTCAAGGCCAAGGGGAACCATAACATGCTTGTTTCGAGTAAAAGGTATGGTTAGATTTGGCAAGTCTTTTCTGCCAAGGAGGGAGCCATGGCCTCGGAGTTGAAAATCCTTACCGCCCAAGTCATCTTGAAGGCCTGGGATGCTGACCCCCTTTTTGACGGAGCCTTGGTGATCGAGGGTGAAAAGATCAAGGCCATAGGGCCGCGGGAAGAAATCCTGGCCGCCTATCCCCAGGCTGAACGCCTTGATTTTCCCCATGGACTCATCTTTCCCGGATTAATAAACGCTCATACTCACGCCTCGATGACCATCTTCCGGGGGTTGGCCGATGATCTCCCCTTGATGACCTGGCTTGAGAACTACATCTTCCCGGTGGAAAAACACCTCAAGCGCGAGTGGGTCTACTGGGGAGCAAAACTTGCCATTGCCGAGATGCTGCGTGCCGGGGTAACCATCTTTGCCGACATGTACCTCTTTGAGCCAGAGGTCATCCGCGCTGTAGAGGAAGCCGGAGGACGGGCCCTCCTTGGCGAAGGGCTCTTTGATTTTCCCTCCCCGGGTTATGGTCCTTTGGAAAAGGGTCTTGCCCTTACCGAGGAGCTACTCAAAAATTTTGAGGGCCATCCACGAATCAAGATTATGGTCTGTCCACATGCTACCTATACCTGCTCACCGGAAACCTTGAAAAAGGCCAAGGCCATTGCTGACCGCTTTGGGGCCCGAGTCCATATCCACCTTTCGGAAAATAAAGATGAAGTAGCGGTGATCAAGGCTCGTTACGGGGCACGTCCACCGGAACATCTTTTAAAACTTGGCCTCTTTGACGAAAACCTCTTGGTGGCCCACGCTGTGGAACTTGACAACGGCGAGATCGATCTCTTTGCCAAACACGGGGTTAAGGTGGCCCATTGCCCGGAAAGCAATCTCAAGCTCGCCTCTGGCATCGCCCCGGTGACGGCCTTGCTTGAGGCCGGGGTCACGGTAGGGCTTGGCACCGATGGGCCGGCCAGCAACAACGACCTTGACCTCATCACCGAGATGCGCACCGCCGCTTTGGTGCAAAAGGGCGTGACCCTTGAACCCACTAAGCTTCCGGCCAGGGACATCCTGCGCATGGCCACGGAACTCGGCGCCAAGGCCCTTGGGTTCGAAGATTGTGGGCGCCTTGAGCCGGGATATGCCGCAGACCTTGCCGTGCTCGACCTCTCAAAGCCACATCTTACTCCACTTTACGATCCACTTTCACTCCTGGTTTACAGTGCCAAGGCCGGGGACGTGTCAGACGTCATGGTCGGCGGACGTTTTCTCCTACGCAAAGGTCAGGTAGTCACCTTTGACGAGGCCGAGGCCCGCGCCGAAGTCCTCCACATAAGCCAGGAGGTACGCAAATTACTGGCGGAGAGAGGCACGAAATAAGCAGGAAAATCAAATTCTTTGTCCTTATAAGGCTTGAGGGGTTCTTCGTCGCCAAAAAGAATTAAGGCAATCTTTACCATTTGTTAAAGTGCTTGGTAGTTTGAAGAACACTCTTTCTGACATGCCCGTAAGTGTTCCGGGGCACGGTGACATTTACCGCAAAGAGGGTGGGGGGCATCGGCGGGAAAACATACCCAAACATATTCTCTAATAGAGGAAAAGTTAAAATCGCTTTTGGGTATAACGACCTGTAATTTTAATCCATAAATATCTACGGTAATTTTTAGCAACGTACCTTGAGGAATAATATTTAAAATTTGACCTAAAAAATTGTTTTCCATTTTTGGTTTTTCTTTCAAACTGATCTTTTCTGGATGTAGGCATAGAGAGACTTCCTTTTGCTGCTGAAAAAGGGAATATTTTTTTACCTTAATGACTAAAGGTTGAGTAAGTTCTTTTTGTAAAACAAGAAACTCTGCCATAGTATTATTACATTTGGTTATTTTTCCTTTTAATATGTTAGTCGCACCTACAAAAGCGGCAACGAAAGGTGTTTTAGGCCGATAAAAAATATCCTCCGGGCTTTCTACTTGTTCAATACGTCCTCGATGAAGGACTGAAATTTTATCAGCAAGTATCATAGCTTCTATCTGATCATGAGTCACGTAAAGAGTAGTTACACCCGTCTTTTTCTGAATATGTTTTAATTCTTCTCTCAATTGTTCTCGTTGCCAAGCATCTAAATGACTTAAAGGTTCATCTAAAAGCAAGACTTGCGGGTCTATAACTAATGCTCTGGCCAAGGCTGTTCTCTGCTTTTGTCCTCCACTTAATTGGGTTGGATATTTATCTTTGTAATCTTTAAGATTCACCAATTCTAAATATTGCATTACCTTTTTTTCTAGTATATTCCCTTTTTTACCTCTAGCCTGTAAACCATAAGCTACATTTTCATAAACCGTCAGATGGGGAAATAAAGCATAATCCTGAAAAACAAAACCTATCTTTCTCTCCTGAGGTGGAATATCATTGACTATTTTTTCATTAATCCAGATATTACCGCTATCTGGCTTTAACAAACCAGCAATAATCTTTAGAAGAGTGCTTTTACCTTCTCCGCTTGGTCCTAAAAGGACATGAAATTCTCCTGATTCCACAGTCAAAGAAAAATCATCTAAGACCTTTTGCTTACCAAAATATTTAGTAATCTTTT
>CAZKEG010000100.1:0-5582 GCA_964551715.1 uncultured Thermodesulfobacteriota bacterium | reverse complement strand
CGGCCTTTGCGGGGGATTTCAACTCCTCGGAGGGCTGATAAGCGACAAAGGAGTGGAAAATGAGGGTGAAGAAATAGGCCTTGGCCTGCTCCCTCACCAAACTGTCTTTTATCCGGAAAAGATCGCCGAGGGAACAAAATTATTCCTTGAGTTTCCCTTCTTTAGAGGCCTTGTCTCTGGGTTTGAGATTCGCTACGGACGAAGCTATTTCGAAGGTCAAGAAATAAGGGCCTTACATCGCGATTTGGTCTTTGGGACCTACCTTCACGGCGTATTCTATCAGGATGAATTCCGCCATGCCTTCTTGTCCTTTGTGCGAAGACACTTTAATTTGAGGGAACGCCCTTTGATAAAATTCAGAGATTATCTTTCTGCCCGTCTCTCTTCCTTCTGCCATAAACCACCTGTTTTGGCCCTTCTTTCCCGCCTAGAAGAAATTCTAATCCCAAAATAAAAAGCCCCCAGTAAACGGGGGCTTTTATGTTTTCCAAAAAAGGAAAAATTACTTAGTATGACACTCTTTGCACTTGGTCGGGGCCTTTTTGCCCTCTTTCTTAGCTGCACGGTGACAACCAATGCAGTTCTTATGAAAGGCCTTTTTCGCCGAATTGAGCGAAGCCTTCGGGAAGTTCTTGTTGTGGCACTGATCGCACTTTTCGATCTTCATCCCTTCTTTGTAAGGACTATGATTTTCCCCATGATGGCACTCACCGCACTTGGAAACTTTTTGGTGCTCTTTGTGATTGAAGATGATCTTGGTCCCAAACGCCTTTGCCTTAGGGGCCTGAAGGACGATTTGAGCCGGTCCCACGTCTGTGGCCGAGGCCACCGAGATACCAAAAACTAATCCCACCGCCAAAGCCAAGATCAAACATACCACTTTACGCATACACACACCTCCGTCCTTTTTGATTGTATTAACCTAAATCTTCTTTAAATCCCGGTCAAAGACTCCTGTGACCGCTCTCGAGAAACCTAGGGGAAAATAGGCAGCATTTTCTAGCGCACTACTCATCTATTGAAGAGCTTTGACTGGTTTTTTGCAAAATCGAAACATTATTCCTCTTAACCTACAAAAGCCGAGCTAGACCAAAGCCAAGCCAGCACAAAGAACAGAAGATAAGAGTGAGTAAGATCTGGGATAAAAAGTCTCCAGGGGCGATGAAAAGGGCAACCAAATAGGTCCCACCCAGGAAATAGAACCAAAAACGCCTGAGGAGCCTAGCGGAGATTATTTCCAATTTGACTAAGACCGCCACGATTCCCGGTATTTGAGCAATTAGGCCAGCCACCAAAAGCCCTTTACCCAGGAAAGAAAGGTAGCTTTGAATACGCAAGTACGGAATAAAACGCTGATAACCTAGGCCCAAAAAAAATTTCAAAAGGACCGGGAGGACTAAAAAATAGGCGGCACCTACCCCAAAGAGAAAGAGAACGAGTATGGTTCCAAACACCTTGCGAATCAGGCGTTTTTCTTCTGGAAAAAGGGCCGGCGAAAAGAAACGCCAGGCCTGAAACAGAATAAAGGGCAAAGTCCCGGCCAAGGCCAAAAAGAAGGTACTTTTTAAGGCCGCCATAATGGCCTCTGGCAGAGTAGTAAAGACCAGAGAGAGATCTTTTCCGGGAAAAGCCCGTTGATAAGGCCAGAGGAGAAAGGGAAGGAGCTCGGAAAAGAAAGCAAAAAGGACCACCCACAAAGAGAAAAGGACAGCCAAAGAGAGCAGGAGTCGCCGCCTTAATTCCTCAAAATGGGTTAGGACCGTAAATTTAGGTCTTTGAGCCCTGCCCATTTACCGAAACTTTTTGAGCCTTTTCGGCCTTTTTGGTCGTGTTAGAGGTCTCTTCCTGGGAGGAGGCCTCAGGAGAATCCGGCTCAGGGGGCACGTATACCTTTTTCAGTAATTCTTGACGGACCTTTTGAAGTTCATCTCGACTCTGTTCCAACTCTTCGGCCCCGAGCTCTCTTTTTAGTTCGTCTGCCGCACGGCGGAACTCGTTAACCCATTTGGCCAAGCTTTTGGCCACCTGAGGAAGTCTCTCCGGACCCAAGACCAAGAGGGCAACGATAAAAATAACCACCAATTCAGGGAAACCTACACCAAACATACCCAATCCTTGGTTTTGAACTTACTCTTTATAAACCCTTAAGGCCCTTTGACCAATGAGACAGAAAAGTTCATAACTGATGGTCCCGGCCCTTTCGGCCAGTTCCTCTGCTGGTACCTCCCGCCGGGGGCCACCCAACAAGATGACTTTTTCCTGTAAAGAGAGACCCTCTATTGAGGTTACATCCAAGAAAAGACACTTCATGGAAACCGCCCCGATCACCGGCACCCTTTGCCCCCTCACCACCGCAAAGCCTTTATTAGAAAGGGCCCTTAAATAGCCATCTTCATACCCTACCGGAACCAGGGCTATTTTCATAGGCCTCTCAGCCTTAAACAAAGGGCCGTAGCCCAGATATTCCCCGGCTTTTATCTCCTTTATGGAAAGGATGCGGCTGTAAAAGGTCATCACCGGGGCAAGCTTTATCTTTTCCTCTCCCTCTGGGGCGGGGTAAGATCCGTAAAGGGCTATCCCCGGACGGACCATGTTGTAATGGGCTTGAGGGAGAAAAATTATACCCCCCGAATTGGCCACGTGAAAAAATTTGGGTTTAAACCCCCTCTTTTTTAGCCTTTTTTTAAAATTTTCAAACCTGACCAATTGTTCTTTGGTAACCGGGTCTTCTGGTCTTTCACTACAACAGAGGTGAGACATGAGTCCTTCGAGCCTAAGCTGAGAATTTTCAAGTAAAAGACGTAAAGCCTCTTCAAATTCCTCTTCTTGTAGTCCAAAGCGGTTCATGCCAGTATTTACTTTCAAGTGAAGAGCACAGTAACTCCCCTTAGAGGTCGTATAATAAGCCAGGGCCTCAAGCTGCCAGAGATTAGTAATCACTGGAATGAACTGGTGATGAACGATTTCCGGGAGCCAATGTCTTTCGAACCCAGAAATCAGGACCATGGGCAGGTTTAAGCCGGCCTCTTTTAAGCGCAGGGCCTCTGAAACTTCAGAAAGACCAAAGCCATAAACCCCCTCTTCAGCCAAGACCCTAGCCACCGGAAGGAGTCCGTGTCCGTAGGCGTCGCTCTTGATGATGGGAAGCAGGGTGACTTCTGGTGACAGAAGGCTCTTTAAGGCGCGCAAGTTCTGGCGAAGGGCACCTAAATCTATCTCAACCCACCTAGACCAACGAATCTTCTTTCCCCCTTTTCAAGCACCTGGAGTAACCTGGTGTGGACCGGCTCCGAAGCCTTTGCTCATTAATAATGCGTTTTTGGCCTTGCGGTAAGGGGGGGCGGTTATTAGGCTAAAAAATTTAGCAAAATTTATTTTCGTCTCAAAATAAGGACAGATTAGTCTCAAGATTTATAAAATTTTGTCCAGATCCAGAGAGGAGCTTATGATCAGGCCCAAAAACATGTTAGAGATCCAAGACCTTTGGGTAGAGGTCGAAGGTAAAGAGGTCTTGAAGGGGGTCAGTCTGGCCATCCCGGTGGGGGAAACCCATATCCTTTTCGGTCGCAATGGCTCTGGGAAGACCTCCCTCCTGATGACCATCATGGGTTTCCCGACCTATCGAGTTCGTCATGGCCACATCTATTTCAAAGGAGAAGACATAACCCATCTTCCGCCTTATGAACGAGCCGAGCTAGGGATCGGTATTATGTTTCAGCGGCCCCCTACTATTCGCGGGGTCAAGCTGCGTGAGATGTTGCAACTCTGTGCCAAAGAAAACGGCTATCGCATCACCGAACTCGCTCGGGAGTTTGGCTTTGAAGATTTTCTGGACCGAGACGTGAACCTCGGTTTTTCCGGCGGGGAACTCAAAAAGAGTGAACTCTTACAACTCTTGGCCCAATCTCCAGATCTCGTCCTCCTTGATGAACCAGAGTCCGGAGTAGACGTAGAAAATCTGGAAATCATCGGTAAGATGATCCGCAAGCTCCTTCAGAAAAATGTCCATCGTCCCAGGAGAAAAAGCGGTCTCATCATCACTCATACTGGATTTATCCTAAATTTTGTCCCGGCAGACCGAGGTTACGTCATGTTAGACGGTCGTATCTATTGCCAAGGCAACCCTCAGGAAATCTTTGAGGGGATTCAAAAACACGGCTACGAGGAGTGTTTAAAATGTCTGAGAAGGATGGAGCTCGCGGAGTTGGTGCAGAGCTAGATTTAAAAGATTTCATCTCCGCTAAAGAAGTCGAGTCGCCAAAATCCATCGAAGAGCTAAATCCCGAAGAAATTGAACGTTTGCGAGAGGTGGGCATAGACCTCTCCGGTCGCGGGCGTCTGGGGACCTTTCTACAGGCGGACAGCAAGGTGGTTACTTGCCAATGCCTGCCCGAGGGGCTGGAACTTCTCCCTCTCACCGAGGCCCTTTCTCGCTACGACTGGCTCCGCAAAAATTATTATTGGAAGGCGGTCTCTCCAGAAAAAGACCTCTTTACCAAAATGACCGCCGAAGAACTTGATAATGGCTATTTCATCCGTGTCCACCCTGGGGAAAAGATCGTCTATCCCTTACAGGCCTGTCTTTATATTCGTACCGATAGGGTAGCCCAGCGGGTGCATAATATCGTTATCGTCGAAGAGGGGGCCGAGTTCCATCTTATCACCGGTTGTACTTCTAGCCCTCATGCCATCTCCGGACTTCATGTAGGGATTTCCGAGTTTTACATCAAAAAGGGCGGAAAACTCACCTATACCATGATCCATGAGTGGGGAGAAAAGATCCACGTCCGACCCCGTACCGGCATCCTCGTAGAGGAAGAAGGTACCATCATCTCCAATTACATCTCGCTTGATCGCGTGGCGTCGGTACAATCCTATCCCATTTGTCGTCTCCTTGGCCCTCAAGCAGTAGCCCAGTTCAACTCGGTTATCGCCGCCCCGGAAGGGGCCCATCTAGACCTGGGGGCCTGGGTAGTTTTGGAGGCCTCTGGTAGTCGGGCTGAGATCATTTCTCGTACGGTGTGTTACGGCGGCGAGGTCATTGCCAGGGGGCGCCTGGTAGGTAAGGCCCCGGAGATTAAGGCTCATCTTGAGTGTCAGGGGCTTATGCTCTCTGACAAAGGCTATATCTTGGCCATCCCAGAACTCGAGGCCCATGTGGCCAATGTAGAGATGTCCCACGAGGCAGCGGTGGGTAAAATTGCTCGGGAAGAGATCGAATATCTCATGGCCCGGGGGCTTACCGAGGAGGAGGCCACTTCTTTAGTCGTAAGGGGGTTTTTAAACGTGCGCATCGAAGGTTTGCCCCCTGAACTCCAGGAGCGGATCGATAAAGTCATCGAAGAATCCCGCCAAGGGATGTAGTTCAAACCCTCTGAAATATTTCTCCACCGGGTGGGGATTTTTTCTCCCATAGGTCCTTTCTTTTTCGGTTGATCTTCGGCTGTTTTCTTAGAAAAAGCCAATTCCCGCTTAAGGGTTTGAGGGCTTGAAGGACTAGGTAGGACCTTCTCTTCTGCTTTGCTTGAGGAACAGCCTTATTTCTTAATTTGGGAGCTCTATCAATTAGCTCGGCCAATACC
>CAZKEG010000099.1:0-5597 GCA_964551715.1 uncultured Thermodesulfobacteriota bacterium | reverse complement strand
GTTTCAGCCATGCGCCACTTGATCTAAAGGATAATCACGCTGAGCTTGAAAAGAGTCTTTTATATAGGAAACTGTTATTGATTCTTAGAAAAAGAATCAAATTTAAGGAAAATGAGGGCACTTTCCCGGATATTCGGCCTTTTTTCCTTGACGGATTTTTTGTTTATTTGTTAAAAAAATGCTACAAAATTCCTGAATCTATTCCGGCCCAATTTGTATTTCCAGCGGCGTTTGCCTGCTGCTAATCCATGGAAAAGTGTCTTGAAGTGAAAGCAAAAGGAGGGATAAATGGCGCACAGGACTAACTTTATAACCAGCTTAAGACAAATACCGTCCTTGGCAGAAAGGCAGGACTTGAGCGAGGTGGTGGCCAAATATCCCCTGAAATGTACCCACTATTATTACAACCTCATCGATCTCTCGGATCCGAATGATCCCTTGGCCCGCATCGTCCTGCCGCATACCGATGAATTAAAGGAATGGGAGTGGGGGGCCGTGGATCCTTCCAACGAAAGGGCCTATACCGTGCTCGAAGGCCTACAACATAAATATGATTCTACCGTCCTCCTCTTGGCCAGTAACGTCTGCGCTGGGCTTTGTCGTTACTGCTTTCGTAAACGGCTCTTCCTTGATGGCGGGAGACCTGAGGTCCTGCGAGATATAGACGGGGCCATTCGTTACATCAGACTCCACACCGAGATCACCAACGTGATCCTCTCCGGTGGCGACGCCTTGATGCTCCCCACGGCTAAGCTCAAGGAATGGATCAGGAGGTTGCGTGAGATTCCCCATGTCCAGATCATCCGTTTGGGGACCAAGGTTCCGGCCTATTTCCCGCAGCGCATCACTTCTGATCCAGAGCTCTTGGAGATCATCGCCCGGTACTCCACGCCGGAGAAGAAGATCTATATCATGGCCCATTTTGATCACCCTAGAGAATTGACCGAAGAAGCCCTTGAGGCCTGCCATCAGTTGATCCGAGCCGGGGCCATAGTAGTTAATCAGACGCCGCTTATTCGCGGCGTGAACGACAACCCCCAAGTCTTGGCCAACCTCTTCCGCAAGCTCTCTTTTGTCGGTGTGGCACCTTATTATGTCTTCCAGTGCCGACCGACGGTGGGCAATCGGCCCTATGCGGTCCCCATTGAAGAAGGGTATCAAATCTTTGAGACGGCTCGAGGGTTCTGTTCCGGGCTGGCCAAACGGGCCAGGTTCACCATGTCTCACGAACTAGGCAAGATCGAGATCGTGGCCCTCACCGAAGAATACATCGTGTTCAAGTTCCATCGGGCAGCGGATAACCGCAACACCGGAAAGGTCCTGGTCTATCATCGTAATCCCGAGGCCTATTGGCTTGACGACTACGTCGAAGAGATTGCTGCTCATCCCTTGGAGACCGAACTCTTTGCCCCAACGGTCTATGTTTAGGCCTTGGAGCGGCTCATCTCCTTAAATTTAGAGAGAAAGACCATGGGGATGAGTCCCAAGGTGATCACCCCTGAGACAAAGAGGGGTACGCCGTAGCCATAGTGGGCGCCTAAGGGGCCAAAGATGAGGGAGCCGGTGAAGCTCCCCAGCATGATGGAAAGGGTGATCAGGCCGCTGTTTCCTCCGATCCGCTCGACCCGAAAGAGCTTGGCGATCCCTACATAAGAAAGGACCATGATGGTGCCATCTCCGAGGCCATGAAGGAGCCTGAAGGCCAGGCTGATGGGCAGTTTTTCGATAACCATGCCCATGTGTCCTACTCCAGAACAAAAGAGCCCCAAGGCCGCCAGACGATAGAGATTGGTCCCGGCCTCTAGAGAAAAACCCCCGATCACTGAGGCCAGGCCTACCATGGCAAATTCCGCTGACATATAAAAGCCCATACCTTTTAGGGAAAGACCGAGGTTTTCCCGCAGGAAGAGCCCGTAGCTTGTGAATTCAGCCCCCCAATGGAGGTAGAAGAGGTAAAGCCAGAGGGCAAATAGGATGACCCTTGGGTTTCGAAAGTCATCCCAATAGGTCTTAAGCCCGAACTTCACCGGTATGGTTGGGGGGAGGACAAACCAACTAAAAGACATCAGGAGATAAAGGAGCCCCAATAACTTCAAGGTATAGACAAAATCGAGGTGCTGAAGGAGGAGCCCACCGGTAATCCCTCCGCAGGTGAAACCAAGCATTCGGGCCCCGTTGAATAGGCCGTAGGTCTTTCCTACTCGATGGGGCAGGGTCTTTAGGAGCAGGGCGTCAAGGCTCACCCGAAAGAGATTCTGCCCAAGACCATAGGCCAGATAGGCGGCCAAAAAGGGTAGGAAGGCCCTTAGGAGGCTCTGAGAGAAGAGGGAAAGGCCCATGAGGACCAGGGAGGTCACGACCAAATGGCGGGCTGGGGTACGGTCGCTGGCCAGGCCAAAGGGGAAAGAGGTAACGATGGAGGTGAGGCTCCAGGCGGCGTAAAGCATCCCGATCTCTCGGCCGGAAAAGTGAAGGACTGACTTGAGGTAGACCGGCATAAAAAAGGCGGTGTTGGCCAGGACAAAGGCCCCACCAAGGGAGAGGGAAGAAAGGATGACCAAGGGTCTCTTGCGCTGGGTCATAGGTTTTCTTCGACAAAACACCTAAACTCATGATCGAGTTTGGCCTCGATCGGCACCACCAAACAGGGCTTGAGCCTCTGAGCAAAGGGCAAGAGCTTTACAGCGTCTTTCTCTGTGGTGATCAAGAAATGAGCCCCGGTCTTTTCCTTTTGGAAAAGGAGATACTCGATCTCTTGCTCGGTATAAGTCTGATGATCGGGAAAGGCAACCCTTTCTATTTCAAGCCCAAGGGTCTCAAGGGTTCTAAAGAAACTTTCCGGCTGAGCCAAACCGCAAAAGGCCAAGGCCTTGCCTGACAAAGAAGGAGAAGGGGGCGAAGGAGAACCAAAGTCTTCGAGTCTATACGGAGCCTGGGGCTCAAACGGGATCTCAAAGACAGGCTTTTTAAAGCTCTTAAGCCTTGTGACCAAACTCCTACCCGCCTGGGGATCTTGATTGATCTTGGTGATCAAAAAGGCCTTGGCCCGAGACAAGACCTTCAGAGGTTCGCGGAGTCTCCCAGCCGGAAAGACGCGTTCTTTAAAGGGATCTTTACCGGTAGCAAAAAGGACCAAGTCCAGGTCTCGCTTAAGACGCAGATGTTGGAAGCCGTCATCAAGGATAATGATCTCGGTTTGAAACTCCCTTATGGCTACAAGGCCAGCGGCCACCCGATCTCGGCCAACTACTACGGGTACGGGAAGTTTTGAGGCCATGAGGAAGACCTCGTCCCCCAGAAAATCCGCCGGGGCAAGCGGACCTTTCCCGCGGCTGGCCAAGAAAATATCTTTTGTCTTTCCTCGATAGCCCCGGGTAAGTACGGCCACCTGGTGCCCTTTTTGGTGTAGATATCGGGCCAGAGAGATGGTCACCGGGGTCTTTCCCTCGCCGCCGAGGCTCAGGTTCCCGACGCTGATTACTTTGGCCGGCAATTCAAAAGAAGGGAAGAGTCCCCTTTGATAAGCCCTTTCACGCAAACGCATACAAAGACCGTAGGCCAGCCCCAGGGGGAAGAGAAGAGGAGAGATCTTGACCCAGGTCTTTTCAAGCGACATTGGTCTCAGGCAGATCAAACGGGGCCTTTATGGCCACCTTCCCGCCTTCCTTCTGTAAGAGAATAGGGGTGGCGTTGGGCACAGGGATCTGGCGGTAGGCTGAAAGGGGAAGCCCTAGGTAGTGCACCAAGAGGACCCGGACGACGACCATGTGGGTGACGATAAGGGTGCTCAAGCCCTTTTCACGCTCAAAGACCCGTTCACAGCCTTTGACCGCCCGTTCAAGGACTTCGGCCAGGGTCTCGCATCCGGGGAGTTTAAAGAGGTGGGGAGTCTTTTCCCAGACTTCGTATTTCAGTCGGGGATCTCGGCGGATCTCGATCTTTTGTTTGCCCTCCCAAGGGGGGAGGTTGATCTCTAAGAAGGCCGGTTCGGGAATGATCTCAGGGTTTCCTTCTAATTCTTGGGCCACCAGGCGGGCGGTCTCTAAGGTACGCGGCAGAGGGCTGGCGTAGATCCGTCTGATCCCTTCCCCGCGGAGTTTTTGGCCAGCCTCTCTTGCCTGGCGTCTACCCTCTTCGGTAAGGGGTTCAGCGGTACGTCCGGCAAAGCGTCCGACTATGTTGGCCTCGGTCTGTCCGTGTCTAAGGAGCCAAACCTTGGTCATGATCTCACCTTTCAAATCAAAAGAGAGTTCACCTACTCATTTCGGTCAGGACTGATCTTTTCCCAAATGAGTGTATATGGTTAGGGCTGCCGAAAACACGGCAGCCCTTCTGACCTTAATACAGGCCCTCTTTTTTGGCCATCTCCACCAAGCGGGCGATGCGATCGCTGATCGGCGGATGCGTGGAAAAAAGCCTCATCAAGGTCTCTCCCCTAAGCGGGTTGACGATAAACATCTGGGCCTGGGCGGGATTGACGTTCATCGGGATCCTTTTGTTCCAGGCCTCAAGTTTTTCCAAGGCTCGGGCCAGAGAGAGCGGGCACCGACAGATCTTGGCCCCGGTGGCATCGGCCAAATATTCCCGGCTTCGGCTTACGGCAAGCTGAATAAGGGAGGCCGCTATCGGGGCCAAAATGATCATCAAGATGACCCCGATGAAGCCCAGAGGATTGCCCTCATCGTCATCTCGACTGAAACCACCGAAGAACAAGGCCCATTGAGCCATTTGGGCCAAGTAGGCTATGGCCCCGGCCAAGACTGCGGCGATGGAAGAAATAAGGATGTCGCGGTTTTTGATATGGGCCAGCTCATGGGCCAGGACCCCTTCCAACTCATCGCGATTGAGGATACGCATGATCCCAGCGGTCACCGCCACCGCGGCGTGTTCAGGGTTGCGCCCAGTGGCAAAGGCGTTCGGAGTCTCACTCGGGATGAGGTAGACCCTTGGTTTGGGAAGACCGGCCTGGGCGGCAAGCTTGGCCACAATGGCGTGAAGCTCTGGGGCCTCTTGTTCGGAGACTGGTCTGGCGCCTGACATGGCCAAGGCCACCTTGTCTGAGAACCAATAGGCGAAGAAATTCATCACCCCAGCCAAGATGAGGGCCAGAGTGGCCCCGCCTCGACCACCAATGGCCCCGCCGACGACGACAAAAAGGGCGGTAAGCGCAGCCAAGAATAAAAATGTCTTTAAGGTGTTGGTAAACATCCTTTCACCCCTTTTTCAAATTGGTTTAAGTTAGGATCTAATTCGAGGGTTTTATGAAATTTTTTAAAATTATAACGCCGAATCTTTAAGGAGCGAACCCTTAAGAGAATAGCCTGGTCTCAAGTAGGGATGATTATCTTATTCTCCAGGGATCGTGGGTCTTGATCAATGGCTTTGTTAGTGAGGTCTTATGCTACCAAGAGAGCTGGCCAAACGGAAGGAGGAACTGGCCAAGGTCTATCAAGCCACGTCTAAACTGCGGCGGGTGGCCTTTAAGGACCTGGAGAAGGCCTTGGTGGAGGGAAAGCTTTTGCCGGTGGAAGGCCTTCCTGGCCCTGTCTTTCGTTTTAAACGCGATTTTCGGGGTTTCTCCACCGGAACGGTAGTGG